>CAYTID010000032.1:0-22241 GCA_964437735.1 uncultured Ignavibacteriaceae bacterium
AAAAATAAATACAGACGATGGAGTTAAAATAGATTTTGCCGATTCATGGGTACATCTGAGAAAATCAAACACAGAGCCCATTATCCGAATAATTGCAGAAGCGAAGAGTATTGAAGAAGCCGATTCGCTTGTTGGTAGTATAAAAGGGGAGTTTTTATCGTTATAGATTTTTACTTCAATGGTTTTTCACCATAAACAGTTATACTGAATATACCCGCAGTTGAATTAAAGTTTGCAACCTGTTCTTTCGGTAAATATTTTTCGAGCAATTCCCCGGGAATAGTTATCGGTTTCCTTTTTTCAATTGTGATGTTTTTAAATCCGGAGTCTTCTATGATTTTTAGATAATCATCTTTTTTTGTTGCACCCGCTACGCAGCCGGCATACATCTCTGCATCTTCCTGTAATTTTTTTGGCAAAGTCCCCTCAATGACAACATCCGAAATACTGAAATGTCCTCCGTCTTTCAATATCCTGAAAATTTCCGCAAATGCTTTATTCTTGTCGGGAACCAGATTTAATACACAGTTGCTAACAACGACATCAGCAATTTCTGCGGGAAGCGGAATGTTCTCGATGTCGCCAAATAAAAACTCCACATTTTTATAACCGAGCTTTTCAGAATTTTGTCTCGCTTTGTTTATCATCTCTTCAGTAAAATCTATTCCAATCACTCGTCCGGATTCGCCCGTTTCAGATCGTGCGACAAAGCAATCGTTTCCTGCGCCTGAACCTAAATCTACTACCGTGTCTCCTTTTTGTATTTTTGCGAATTCGGTCGGAAGTCCGCAACCCAAGCCTAAATCGGCATCTTGGTTATAACCTTGAAGCTTCGAATAATCGTCTGCAAAAATAACATAGTCGATACTGTCGCACTTACCTGCGCCACAGCACGACGTTTCATTAATATTTTTGGTTTGACCTGCAATCTTACCGTATTTTTCTTTTACTATTGTTTTTGTGTCTTTCATAAATCTTCTTATTTAGTGATACTGAAATATAATTGAATAAAATTCTTATATCAATTTTTGATATAAAGTATAAATTCTCTATATTTATTTCAAATTATATAATTATGATCTTATCAAAAGTAATTGGTACGATAGTATCTACACAGAAAAACGAGCATCTGCGCAAGCATAAATTGCTTATCACTCAGCCCATTGATCTTGATGGAAAATTTATAGGAAGGGATGTGCTTGCTATTGACACCGTCAATGCAGGTGTTGGCGATGTTGTTTTGGTATTGGCAGAAGGAAGTTCTGCGCGACAGATTTTAAAAGATGAAAAAATTCCTGTTCATTCTGTCATTGTAGCAGTCGTCGATGGCCTCGACATAGCAGAATAAAAAATAATTTTTAACAAATCTGATCTCCGCCTCCCGGCACTAATTAAAAATATTTTGCATTATGAATGTAAAAGATCTTTTAATTCTCTCGCAGATTCCGGGCATCGGACCCGCCCGTTTAAGACAAATCGTATCACATTTTGGTAATTCGGAAATGGTTTTTAATTCTTCCCCGCGTGAAATTTTAAAAATTGAAGGATTCAGCAAAAAGCTTGCAACGGCAGTATCAGGTTTCAACAAAAGTACAAAATTTCATGCTGCCGAACGGTATGCCGAAGCACAACTATCGAAGTTGAACAAATCCGAAGCTGCACTGATATCATATTGGGATAATGAATATCCCGAAATGCTGAAAAAAATCTATGACCCGCCTCCGTATCTTTTTGTTAAAGGGAAGTTATCCTCTATAGATAAGTATTCAATCGCAATTGTGGGAACGAGAAATCCTTCCGCTTACGGCGAAACGATGGCAGAAAAATTTACGCATGAACTTACGCGTCTTGGTATTACTGTCGTAAGCGGTCTTGCTCGCGGTATCGATACGATAGTTCATAGTGCCGTATTGAAATCGGGAGGCAGAACAATTAGCGTAATTGGTTCAGGAGTCGACGTGATCTATCCGCCTGAGAACAGAAATCTATTTAACAAAATTACAGAGGCGGGTGCGGTGATTTCCGAATATGAAATGGGTACAAAACCCGATGCGGGTAACTTCCCGAAACGAAATAGAATCATAAGCGGAATTACGTTAGGAACAATAATAATTGAAACGGCAATCGAGGGAGGAGCGATGATAACTGCAAACACGGCTCTCGATCAAAGCAGAGATGTGTTTGCGATTCCCGGTATGATAACCGATAAACGGTCGTCGGGATGCAACGTTTTGATACGCGACAGCAGGGCGAAATTAATAACCTCCATCGACGATGTGTTGAACGAACTTTCTTCAAAATTAAAACCTGTATTAAAAAATATATTAAAAACGGACGTTAAGGTGGATTTAAATCTGACATTTTTTGAAAAGAAAATTTTTGATGTTCTTGATGATGAACCGACACACATAGATTTACTCGCGGAAAAAGCCGGAATGTTTACCTCAGATGCTCTTGTAAATTTATTGAGCTTGGAATTTAAAGGAATTGTAAAACAGATGGCGGGGAAAATCTTCGTCCGGTTAATTTGATATTTGTTGTATTACTAATAACTTTACTAAAAATAAAAAATAATTTGGTAAAAAACTACAAGTGAAAAAAAATATTTTCTCTTTTTTTATTAAATGGCTTTCCATTTTCGATTAAATATTTTTATATTATCTATGTTATGCTTAGTATCGATGAAAAAATAATAGACGACAGGATTCCCTTTATAAAGTTTAATTGTGATTTGGATATCTGTAAAGGGGGCTGTTGTACATTAAAAGGGGGCAGAGGCGCTCCTTTGGAGGATTTCGAGATTGAAGAAATCGAAAACGCAATTCCGGTTATTAAAAAGCATCTAACCGAGCGATCTCTTACGGAAATTGGAGTAAATAAAGGAATTGAAGGTTTTCCCGGCAATTATACAACCGGTTGTATTGATAATAAAGATTGTGTTTTCGTCTATTACGAAGAAGATATAGCAAAGTGCGCTTTCGAGAAATCATATTTTAACAATGAAATTTCCTGGAGAAAACCGATTTCGTGTCATTTATTTCCGATCAGAATAAACGATTTCGGCGGTGATGTATTAAAGTACGAAAAAATTATTGAATGCAAGCCGGCTCTTGTGAAGGGTAAAAACGATAACATTCAACTCCACGATTTTTTACATGAAGCCTTAGTTCGAAAATACGGTTTCGAATGGTATGAAAAATTTCGAAAAATTTGTTTAACCAGATTAACAGTTGAAAGCGAGTTTGAAGTTTAAAAAATGTTAAAGTTATCTCAGCATCAAAAATTATTACAAAAATTAACTCCTCAGCAAGTTCAATATCTGAAATTATTGCAGTTGCCGCTGCTTTCTCTCGAACAACGCATCAAGGCTGAGTTGGAAATAAATCCTTTACTGGAAGAGGGCGTTGATGATGAAGTTGAAATTACACAAGACTCTGCTGAAGAAGAGACAAAAGTCGAGACTGAAGAATCTGAGGAGGTAACGATAAAAGAATCGGAGGAAGACAAGTACACTTTCGAAGATTTTATGAATGACGAGATTGAGGGATATAAGACTCACTATACTCCCGCATCAGACGATGAGAAGCAGGACGATATACCAATACCGATGGAAGCGACGCTTTCTCAAAAAATTCTCGATCAGGTTCACCTGTTGAATTTTGACACTGAAGAATTTATGCTTGCCGAGGAAATCATCGGTAACATTGATGAAGATGGATATCTCAGGCGATCTCTTGAAAATATTGTAGAAGATTTGAATTTAACTCACAAGCTGCATATAAAAAAAGAGACTGCAGAAAAGGTACTATTTCAAATAAACCGTTTAGATCCTCCCGGAGTAGGAGCAAGGGATTTACGGGAATGCCTGCTTACGCAATTAGAAGTTGGCGAATATGATGAAGAATTAAAAAGTCTTGCCTGTTTGATGTTGAAAAATTTTTATGAAAAATTTACGTTGAAACATCATGCAACATTAGCCCGTGAATTAAACATCAGCATTGAAAAGCTAAAACAGGTTTTTGAGCTTATTCATAAACTGAATCCAAAGCCGGGTGAAGGGCAATTCACTCCGCAACAAAATTATATCGTTCCTGATTTTATTGTTGAATTGGAGGATAGTGAAATCATAATTGCTTTGAATGATAAAAATATCCCTCCTTTGCGCATCAATAAAGGTTACAAAGAATTAATGTCGAGGCGTAAAAGCAATAAAGCGACACTTGAAACGAGAGAGTTCATAAAAAAACGTTTTGAAGCTGCCAAGTGGTTTATTGCTTCTATCCATCAGCGAAGGCAAACAATGATGAATGTGATGCATTCAATTGTCGAACGCCAGCGTGATTTTTTTGAAACCGGCGAAAACCTCAAACCTATGATTTATAAACACATCGCACAAATGATCGAGATGGATATATCTACTATCAGTCGTGTTGTTAACGGAAAGTATGTTCAAACTCCTTATGGAGTTTATGAATTGCGATATTTCTTCTCAGATAAAATTTCGACAGCTAACGGAGAAGACATTTCGAACAAAGAAGTTAAGAATAAAATTAAAGCCATGATAGAAAACGAGCCGCCTGATAAGCCTTTCTCGGACGATAAAATATCAGAAATTTTAAATAAAGAGGGTATGTTTGTGGCGAGGCGTACGGTTGCGAAATACCGTGAGCAAATGATGATACCCGTTGCAAGGTTGCGTCGGAAAATTTAATATCGCATGGACAAAAATTTCTAATATTGACGCCTCAACAATCCGCTTTATCTTTACAAATGTCTATTTTCCATTTTGCCGAAAAAAATGTATCTTATAAACGTTTAATAAAAGGTAAATACTATGTCACAAATTATTCGATCAACAACAGTAATCGGACTTACGTACAACGGTAAATCGGTAATGGGGAGCGATGGACAGGTGACTGTAGGGAATACAGTTATGAAGCAAAATGCAAAGAAAGTCAGAAGACTTTACAATGATACTGTGTTAGCCGGATTTGCAGGCGCTGCTGCCGATGCTTTTACACTTTTCGAAAGATTTGAAGATAAGCTTCAGGAATATCGGGGCAATTTAACGCGTGCCGCTGTTGAACTGGCAAAGATGTGGCGAACCGATAAATATCTGCGCCACTTAGAAGCATTGCTCGCTGTTCTGAATAAGGAACAATCGCTTATAATTTCAGGGACAGGGGAAATTATTGAGCCGGATGACGGAATTGTTGCAATTGGCTCGGGCGGAACTTATGCTCTTACTGCAGCACGGATGCTGATCAAATATTCAGAACTTCCTGCAAACGAAATAGTTAAGGAAGCATTAACTGCGGCGGGAGAAATCTGCATATACACCAATAAAAATTTCCATATAGAAGAGATTTAAATTTATTATGATTAAAAAAATAAAAAAATCAATATCAAATGAATTGACACCCAGCGAAATAGTTGTTGAATTAGATAAATACATTATCGGACAGGATGCTGCAAAACGTTCAGTAGCAATTGCAATGCGAAACCGATGGCGACGGCTTCAGGTTGCCGACAATTTACGCGAAGAAATTATGCCGAACAATATTATTATGATCGGACCGACCGGAGTCGGAAAAACTGAAATTGCCCGGCGACTCGCCAAATTAGCCAATGCCCCATTCATTAAAGTTGAAGCTTCAAAATTTACTGAAGTCGGATACGTCGGCAGGGATGTCGAATCAATGGTCCGCGACCTGACTGAATACGCAGTAACACTGGTTAAAGCAGAGATGGCGACCGGGGTTCAACTCAAAGCGACTCAAAATGCCGAAGAACGGATTCTGGATATTCTGATTCCGATTTCTAAAAGAACAAGCAGCATAGGTGCCGAACAGACACAAGATGCAGAGAACCTTGCATTCACCCGAGAAAAATTCCGCGAAAAATTGAAGAAGGGTGAATTAGATGAAAGAGTTATCGAATTAGATGTTGCAACAGATCAAACTCCGGCTATGCAGGTATTCGGACCGATAAATCTGGAAGAGATGGGTGTTAATCTGCAGGAAATGTTCGGTAATATTCTTCCAAAAAAAATGAAAAAGAGAAAGATGACTGTTAATGAAGCAAAAGTCGTTCTGACTCATGAAGAAGCACAGAAACTGATTGACATGGATGCGGTAGTAAAGGAATCCTTATCGAGAGTTATGAATTCCGGGATCATTTTTATAGATGAGATAGATAAAATTGCGGGTACCAGAGGGCAGGGACACGGACCCGATGTTTCGCGGGAAGGAGTTCAACGCGACCTTCTTCCAATTGTTGAGGGAAGCAACGTAATGACTAAGTACGGGATGGTCAGGACTGATCATATATTATTTATTGCTTCAGGCGCATTTCATATATCGAAACCATCCGACCTGATACCCGAACTTCAGGGGAGATTTCCGATTCGTGTCGAACTTAATAGTTTAACAGAAGACGACTTCGTAAAAATTCTGACTACTCCGCAAAACGCATTGATAAAACAATACATCGCTTTACTCCGGACAGATGGGATAGAATTAAATTTTTCGGATGATGCGATAAAAGAGATTGCTAAAGTTGCAGCAGAGGTAAATGAGAACGTTGAAAATATCGGCGCGCGCAGGCTTCATACAATTATTACAACTTTACTTGATGAACTCCTTTTTGACGCACCAAACAATATAATTGATAAAAATATTTTAGTTACGCAATCGATGGTTCAGGAAAAGCTTTCAAGTATTGTGAAGAACAGGGATCTAAGTCGCTATATACTCTGATAAAAAAAAATGAAATCACTAAAGAGGAAACATTAATGGAACCAACTATTCGCAGTTTACCGCCAAATGCTTATAAGGAACTCAAGCCCGGTGAAAAATATATTCCTGTAGTTCCGACAGGAACGATTATTCCGGAAGTAACCGCATGGTCGCTGACATGGGGATTGATAATGGCAGTGATTTTTTCAGCTGCTGCTGCATATCTTGGTCTTAAAATCGGACAGGTGTTTGAAGCGGCGATACCGATTGCAATAATTGCTGTCGGACTCGGAGCAATAACAAAGCGCAAAAACGCACTTTCGGAAAATGTTATTATTCAATCTATCGGCGCATCTTCGGGAGTTGTTGTTGCGGGTGCAATTTTTACTATCCCTGCTCTTTATATCCTGCACGGAGAGGGGGCTATTGAAATGACTGCGACTTTCTGGCAGATATTTTTCGCATCTTTATTCGGAGGTTTTCTTGGTATCCTTTTCCTCAGTCCTTTCAGGAAATATTTTGTTCAGGAAATGCACGGACAATTTCCGTTCCCTGAAGCTACGGCTACAACAGAAGTTCTGGTTGCAGGTGAAAAAGGGGGTAATCAGGCAAAGGTTCTCGTCTCTGCTGCAATTATAGGCGGAATTTACGATTTCCTTATTCAAACGTTTGGTGCATGGAAGGAAGTATTTAATTCAAAAGTATTACCTGTTTTCGATAAAATGTCCGATATTTATAAGCTCGAATTTAAAATAAATATTGGCGCTGCGGTTTTAGGACTCGGTTATATAATTGGTTTAAAATATGCCTCAATTATTGCTGCGGGTTCTTTTTTGTCGTGGTTTCTGTTAATTCCTGTCTTTTCGTACGTCGGTGCGGGTTTAACCGAAACACTCGGTTCGACTGCTACCAAACTCATCGGACAGATGAGCGCAGATGAAATTTTCCGGAATTACGTCAGGCATGTCGGTATTGGCGGAATCGCGATGGGAGGAATGATCGGAATTTTTAAATCCAGAAAAATTATCGGCGGAGCTTTTAAACTTGCGTTCGAAGAAATTTTTCAGAAGAAACATATCGGCGAACGAATAGTCGAGCGGACGGAAAAAGAATTATCGATGGGCTTGGTTGTTGGATTGATTGTAGTTGTCGCATTGTGCATTCTGATATTTTTTGCCGTTGCCGTTGTTGATACACTCTGGTTTGCGATTGCGGCTTTACTTATTGTATTAGTTATTTCATTTTTATTCACAACAGTTGCGGCACGGGCAATTGCAATTGTGGGTACGAATCCTGTATCAGGAATGACTTTGATGACACTAATTTTAGCTTCTTTTATATTGGTGTCGATAGGTTTAAAGGGGAGCGACGGAATGATATCCGCGCTCATCATAGGAGGTGTGGTCTGTACAACCCTCTCGATGGCAGGGGGTTTCATTACCGACTTGAAAATAGGATATTGGCTGGGAACGACACCAATTAAACAACAATCATGGAAATTTTTAGGTACCTTAGTCTCAGCGGCTACAGTCGGACTCGTTATTATGCTTCTGAACGAAACATACGGCTTTGTCGGCAAGGGAGCGTTGGTAGCTCCTCAGGCAAATGCGATGGCAGCGGTAATCAAACCTCTAATGTCCGATATGCCCGCTCCTTGGGTGTTGTATATTGCCGGAGCTCTTATCGCATTAACACTTGAAATGATCAAAGTCCCGCCGCTTGCATTCGCGCTCGGAATGTATATTCCACTTGAGCTTAACACTCCGATTCTTGCCGGTGGAATGATAGCACATTTTGTTTCTACTCGTACTAAAGACGAAGGATTGAATAATGCCCGGCGTGAACGGGGTACCTTAATCGCCTCAGGTTTCATTGCAGGCGGTGCTTTGATGGGCGTAATTAGCGCGACATTGAAATATTTCGATTTCAATTATGAAAACTTCGGCTGGGAATGGGCTGAGACTTCCGGCGGAGAACTTCTTGGTATCGTTATGTTTGCTCTGATTGCAGTCTATTTCATCTGGGATTCAAAGAGGGCAAAACAGGAATAAGAAACATAAACTTATTCAACCCGCCTTACGTAAAAAGTTTGGCGGGTTTTTTTTTACTTATCAACATATAAATTATTTTAGTGTGGAACTATTCAAATTCTGATATGTTTTAATAATGTCATTTAAAATTGTTCTTAAAAAACTAAAGGGAACTTATATGCATATTCAGAGATCTTTTAATAAATTAATTTTAACCTTTTTTATAACAATTATATTCGGTACAGCGAATATTGCGAACGCAACAGTCCATACCGTACAGTTTGGTGGATTTACATACTCTCCCAATAGCTTTTCGGCATCAGTCGGCGATACCGTGAGATGGGTGGGGGATTTCAGTTTTCATCCGCTTGTTTCAACAACAATTCCACCGGGAGCGGCGCCCTGGAGTGTATTTTCAGGTAGTCAGTTTAATTATGTCATTCAGGTTCAGGGAAGATACGATTATGTCTGTGAATTCCATTCCGGAGTCGGTATGGTTGGAACATTCAATGTTGTAACAACCGGAATCTTAGATAATGGAAATATTCCTGATAAATTCTCACTCCGTCAAAATTATCCTAATCCTTTCAATCCATCGACAAAAATTACGTTTGAAATTCCCGAAATCAGTCACGTAAATCTCTCTGTTTATAACACTTTGGGTAATGAAATAATCACTCTGGTAGATAAGGAATTGAATCCGGGAACCTATTCCTTTGACTGGAGCCCTGAAAAAATTTCCGGGGGAGTTTATTTCGTGCAATTAACAGCCGGAATATTTGTCGAGACAAGAAAAATGATATTGTTAAAATAGTATCAAATGATACTAGGTGAAGCTATAAAGCATCTGTGTTCCGGTTTTTTGTCTCTGTTGTTCAGGAACTAATATTTGTAAAATTTAAAGATGCTGTTTAATTTTCTAAAAACAAAGAAACGGCAGTATGAGGTACAAATCGAGGCTTATCCGGATCCTGTATTTATTGCAGGTGTCAATCTTGACTGGAAAATAAGAACAGAAGGTTATCTGTTTTCACTCGGACTTAATAGTTCGTCATGGGTTATAAGATTCCGCCTGACCTATCAGGAGATATTGAACGAGCGGAGCAAATTCGGGGGTAATATGATCTCATTTACAGTAGGAGTAGGCATGATGGGAAGATATTTAGAAAGGGAATGCTAACAAAAGGGAAATGATTTATGAAAATCATCATTTTATTTTTAAGTCTGATACCATTGAAAAATTTTATTAAAGACCGTTTCCCGGACATCGATTTTCTGGAATTCAGAGTGCACGCTCCACGGGATGCCTCTTGGTATGAGCCGCATCCGGGTTACAATATTCTTCCCTGAATAAGTTAAACCAGGTAAATTTGTTTCTGAGGTTTGGATAGAAATTCACAACCATTGCCTGTGACTACTACCATTTCTTCGATAGTTGCAATTCCGTGGTCTTCAACCGTCAGTCGCGGTTCAATTGTATAAACTTGTCCCTCTTCAATTTTTTCGTACGGGAGCTTCCCATATCGTTCCCACCTCGGACAGAGTAATCCGCCGCCGTCGTGAGCCACCCGTCCGATTTGATGTCCCAAAGCGTGCGGGTATTCAGTATAGCCATTTTTTACGATATGATTGCGGGCAATATTGTCTATCTTGTATCCCTGCACTCCGGGTTTCAGAGCTTTCGCCGATAATTGAATTGCTTCAACTATCGTATTGAATCCGTGTAAAACTTTTTCAGGAACATTTTTTTCGTTTTTTTTCCGGATGTACCATGTGCGTTGAAGATCTGATGTATATCCGTTTTTTTTGACACCGAAATCAATGTTTAAAATATGACCTACCTCTATTTTTCTGTTTGTAGGTCCTGCGTGGGCGCCTGCCGAGTCGGGACCGGTGAAAACGGCAGGACAATGTTCTACGCCCCATGCCGGCTCAAGCCTCAACCGATCAACTTCACGTAAAATAAAATCAGCAACGTCTTTCTCCGTTTTTCCGGGACGGAGAAATTTACTTACTTTGTCGAAAATCCCTAGCGTCAATTTAATTGAATCTTTCATTAATTTTAATTCAGTCTGCGATTTCCTGCCTCGCAGCGCTGAAACAACCGGCTCTGCGGATATTATCCTTTTTTGAAATTTCGTTCCGTTCAGATAATCCATCATCTGAAGCCACATGCCGTGTGTCAGTCCGTCAGATATTACTGTGTTTACCGAATAATTGAGTGCAATTTTTTTTGGATTTAATTTATTCAAGGTTTCCAACAGAGGATCTTTAATCGATTGTACATAGCCGATTACTTCATCATAATTTCCTTTTGATTTTAAATTTGCGACATCGAGGCTTCCCGCAATTGCAATTTTTTTTCCCGTTGAAGTTATTATATATGCTGTTTGCCATGTACAGCCTGTACCAACAACCATTTCCAGGCTCGGGTCGGGGATTGTTGAACTTTCCCTTACAAAAATCAGCCACATGTCGATTTTTTTCTCTTTAAGTATTTTAACAGTCTGTTGCAATTTTTCATTTATCATTGAAATTTTCGCCTTTAAATAATTTATTTACAATCTATTAAACACAATTTATAAAAACAAATTTTATTATAGAACCTTGATTTTGTGGAATTATTTTGTTAAGATATTATTAATAAAATACACATTTTTAATAAAAAGGGTGCAAAATGAAAATCAAAGAAAAAATAGTTGATAATATTGCAGTTTTAAGTTTGAGCGGAGAATTAATCGGTGAACCGGGTACGGTGAATCTTAAAGATAAAATCCAGAGCTTGATAACCGATGATATCAAGAATGTGGTCATTGATTTAGCAGATGTAACCTATATTAATAGTTCAGGATTAGGGACGTTAATATCAGTATTGAATTTACTAAAAAATGCCGGAGGAGATTTAAAGTTATCAAGAATTGGCGATAAGCTGCAGAACTTATTCATGATAACTCAATTGATAAAAGTGTTCGACACTTATGAAACTCAGGATCGAGCTTTAGCAAATTTTAAAAAATAATTATTTTAACATTTTCGCTGACAGCATTGGGTATTATACCTGGTGCTGTCTTTTTGTTTAAACATGAATAATGAAAAATTTATACTTAGATCAGATGCATTCGAAAACGGTAAAGTGATTCCCTCCAGGTTTGCAACTAAACAAATTACAGGGGGACTTAATATTTCATTACCTCTCCAATGGGAAAATATTCCTAAAGGGACAAATTCTTTTGCCATCATAATAGTAGATCTTCACCCGATTGCAAAAAACTGGGTACACTGGTTGGTAATAAACCTGCCGGCAAATGTTTCGAGAATTCCTGAAGGTGTATCGGGAACAAACAAAATACCGGTAGGTTCAAAAGAACTGAATAATACATTCGGATGGATTGGCTATGGCGGACCACAGCCACCCAAAGGCTCAGGACTGCATAAATATGAAATTACTGTTTATGCCTTAAATATTGAAAAGCTAAATTTGGATAAACATACATCCTTAGTTACTTTCAATAAGTCTATTGAAGGGAAAGTAATCCAATCTGCAAAAGTAGTTGGGATTTTCGAACGATAAAATATAATTTGATTAGATCTTTTTTTAAAAAAAGAGAATCCTAAAACTAATTATGTATTGTTATCAGAATTTATTTTTGAAACTTTAGATACACCAATATTTTGAAAACAATTTAGTAAAATTCTTCTCTTTCTCAACGGATTAACATAAGTTTTTTGGTTTGGGAGAATCCGCCAGCTTGTAGACGATAAACATAAACTCCGCTTGGCATTGACTCAGCATCCCATTGCGTACTGTAACATCCTGGGGATAAATCCTGAGAGACTAATGTTCCAATTTCTTTGCCAAGAACATCATAAATTTTGATTGTAACAAACGATTGATAAGGTGTGGCAAAATCAATAGTTGTTTTCGGATTAAACGGATTCGGGAAGTTCTGCGACAACTCGAATCCCTCAGGTATACTCGCAGGGAGTTCAACACTTACACCGATATCAAATGTTAGTCTAAGAGTTGAAAAATTTCCTTGAACACCTGAGGTTGCGGTATATCCGCTCTGCCACGTACCGCTAAACAGTGTGCCATAACCAATAACAGATGTTCCGATAGCATCAACGCTCCTGGATGTTGCAGTCGATCCCGAGTGTCTGATCTCAATTAACAAATGGCCGCCGGAGTATTGCCACGGAGTAAAAGTAATTTCCGGTCCCCATGGATTGGGAGTTCCGCCAAATAGGTATGAGTCAATTGGAATCTTCAAACTGTCCCCACGAACCTTTGTTTGTATACCTACGATATTTTGTGTAAAAGTAAAACTTCTTTGGCTTGGGAGAACACTTTCGCTCAAGTAAATATCATAACTAGTGAATAATCCATCGGTAACCGGCCAATTCGTTGTTGCCGCTGTCGGTAATCGCCAACTAAGTGCGATCAGCTTTTTACCTACAAGATTTGTTAATAAACTGTCATGAATCAGTAACTGGTATGTTCTTGCTGTATTCGCAAGAGGTCCTACGAATGTTGCATTCCCTGCTGTGGTTGCATATTCGGGGGGAACAACATGAAAATGTGTGCCGGTAGAAGAAGTATTTGAGATTATATTTCTCTGCTGCAGATCAGTTGCTTTGTTGTATGATTGGATTTCGTCAGCAGTCTCCTGTGTAAGAATTAAATCGGGTATATGATAATCCGGATATTGTAATTTGAAAGTTTGTATAAGTGAAGAATACAAAATTTCATCTCCGGATTCTTTTGCAGCGAATATTTTATTTAATTGTGCCGCAATAGAGTTATTATTTGTTTGGGTCGACTCTATTTTCGTAATCGGAAAAATGGTTTTTGGAGTTTGAGCAATTACAAAAGTAAGAGAAAATAGAAAGGTTAATGCTACGTTAAATAATGTTGTTTTCATAAAGTACTCCTTTTATATGTAAAAATTAAAAGTTGTGACATTATTAATTAGAGTATCGTGGTTAGTTTTCGTATTGTGTAGCCTTCATACTGAATAAAAATTATACTAATAAAATATTTTTATTTTATTTAACTTTTCTAAAAACTCATCTGCCTCAAGTCCCTTTAAATCCTTCTTCTCAAGATATTCTTTGGAAATTTTCCCCGTATCAATTTGTTCGGAAATGACTTTCAATTCTGCTTTCGAAAAACGCTCTCCATTTAGTATATAATCCTCGAATGCTTCCCAAGCCATTGGAACAACACATTTCACAATCTCTCCCATTTTTTCCGCATAAACGCGAATCTCATATTGAGCATGTTTATCAATGCGTAAATGGAGAAAATGGAGTAAGTTGTGTAAGTCGATTTTCCAGTACCACTCTGTATATAGAGAGAGGGGGAGATTTATTCTTGCCAGTTCACGGGCGATGTTGTCGTTAAGCAAGTTTTCATATTTTTCATAGCTGTTATGTTGCTCGGTAAGTATTGTGTCAAGAACTTTTTGTAGAAGCTCATTCGGAACTTCTTCTTCAGACCTTCCTTGTTTGTTTATTACGCTCTGATGTTTTATAGTTTCGGCGGCGGGGATATAAAACTCATCTTTCATAATCGAATACCGGCCTGATAATTCATTTACATTTGCCGTGCGGTGGCGTATCCATTGTCGTGCTACAAAAATCGGGAGTTTAACATGAAATTTTAATTCAACCATCTCAAAGGGAGTTGTGTGCATATGCCGCATCAAATACCTCAGAAGTATCCTGTCTTCGTTGATTGTTTTTGTTCCCTTCCCGTAAGAAACACGTGCTGCCTGAACGATTGACTCATCGCCACCCATATAATCGACTAGCCGGATAAATCCTGCATTCAAACATTTAAATTCTTTGTCTAAGATTTCTTCTGCTTTGGGATTGGTTACATGCGCCATAACTCTCTCGATATCAAATTATATTTTTAACAATATATAATATCCGTTTGAAAAAGTCCATTAAAGGTTGACAAAATATTGCGTGAATGGGGAATGAAAAAAAATATTTCGCTGGATTGGCGGGAGTATTATGATTATAAATCCTTATGGAACATTCATATTATCTGACGAACCAATTGAAGAACCACCTAAATCGCTGATAGAATCTTTTAGAAACAGAAAATTAAATGAGGATAATTTTTAGATTTTAAAATTAGGAGAGACGAGGGAGTGATAATATTTGTTATCAAAATTTAATTTTTGGTCATCTGAGAATAAATCAGAAAGATAAATTTTATATAAATTTTATGTTTCGACTTAGAGCCGCATTTAATTTTATAAGATAATCATTCTTTGGAATTTCAACTGCTCCTAAAGATTTCAGGTGAGAAGTTGAATATTGAGTATCCAGGAGTTCAAAACATTGTTTTTTCAGTCGTTCGATTAATGCGGCAAGGGCGACCTTTGAAGAGTCGCGCATTAAACTGAACATGGATTCTCCAAAAAATGCAGCGCCCAATGAAACGCCATATAAACCTCCGACCAACTTTTCTTCGTACCAGGTTTCGATGCTATGAGCAAAACCCATCTTATGCAAATTTATATAACTATTTATTATTTCGTCTGAAATCCATGTTTCTTTTCTCCCGGCGCAGGAACGAATAACTTCGCTGAAAGCATTATTTATTTTAATTACAAAAATATTTTTCTTGATAACCTGATGTAAACTTCTTGAAATTTTAAAAGTATCTAAAGGAATAATAGTTCTGGGATCAGGGGAATACCAGTAAATTTTGCTGTCTTCCGGATCAGCCATAGGAAAATAACCGGCTGAGTAAGCTGAAAGCAAAATCTCAGCCGGAATAATTTTTTCTTCATGCTTCTTTTGGAGCATTTGTTAATCTCCAAACGATGTACCTACTGATCGGGCAGCAAATATTAATTGTGAGTCGTGAGGGACCAATCGTAGTTTTCCGATAGCATTTTCAATCGGGACTGTAACGACATCCCTCCGTTGTAAGCTAACCATAACACCAAATTCACCGCTTGAGGCTGCTTGAAGAGCGGTCGTTCCATATCTCGTACCGAGAATTCTGTCATAAGGAGTAGGACTGCCTCCCCTCTGAACATGACCAAGAACAGTAACTCTTGTTTCGAGCCCTGTTTCCTCAGCAATTTTATGCCCGACTAATTCGCCGATGCCTCCAAGGCGTACCGGGTCGGTTCGTTTCTTATCCATTTCTCTCACAACCATTTCGCCCCCTACCGGAGAAGCTCCTTCAGCAACACAGATGATACTGAACTTGGCTCCTCGGCTCCTTTTTATTACCGAATCATAAATTGTATCCCATTTAAATGGAATTTCCGGGATGAGGATTATATCAGCTCCACCTGCAACTCCGGCGCCGAGCGCAATCCATCCGGCGTACCGGCCCATAGTTTCGACTACCATTACGCGATGATGAGCAGAGGCAGTTGTTTGAAGCCGGTCAACAGCTTCGGTTGCTATCAGTCTGGCAGAATCATGGCCGAAAGTAATGTCGGTTGCTTCCAAATCGTTATCTATAGTTTTAGGAACGCCTATAATATTCATTCCCAATTGACTGAATTTATGCGAAATATTCATTGTCCCATCGCCACCGATTGCGATAAGAGCGTCAAGTTTCCAGTTTCTGTAATTTTCGAGCGCTTGTTCTGAAGCATCAATTATACGAATTCCGGTTGGACCGTTAACAGGATAGTGAAACGGATCGCCTTTATTGGAGGTTCCAAGTATCGTCCCGCCAAGATTAAGAATACCCATTACATCTTTAGGAGATAGTTCATGCATTTTTCCATCGACTAAACCCTCAAAGCCATCGTGTATCCCGATTACAGATGTGTTAAAATAATTCATTGCCGGTTTTGCAATACTGCGTATAACTGCATTTAAGCCCGGGCAGTCGCCTCCTCCGGTAAGTATTCCGATTCTTCTTAATTTAAAATTTTTCATATTTACCGTTGTTTAATATTTCCATAAGACACCGATCCCTTCGTTCTCGTTTAATGATTCTGATATATTATTTGAAACAATATTTAATTTACTTTTATATTTTCGTAATAGCGGAGGAATCAGAGACCTTGTTGAGCCAATTCTCAAGTTCTCTGATGAACACATGTTGCAGTTTTCATAATCGAGGGGCATAACATAACCACAATTATTGCATTCGAGTAGGATCTGATCTGTGCTAGACGTAATAGCAGTAACCGCAGCTCTGCCTTCCTGAACTATACGGAGTACATCTTTAATTCCGAGACTCGCCAAACTATTTTCTTTGCTTCTCGATACAATTTCGTTTACCAATGTTTTTTCCTTATTTCTTTCGGAATCCCGGAAAATATTACTTGCATTATGTATAAAATCTTTTTGATTTAAATCTTTTGAAAATGAGAAACTTCCGATTATATTTAAACTAACTAAATTGGCAACCTTTTGAAATGCTTCGATTTGAGTGTCCAAACCAGATAAAATAACCTCATTAATATGGTAATTTTTTTTCAATTTTTCTATCGACTTATTACTATTTTTCCAGAATTTTTGAACATCTTCAAAAACATGTCTTTCTAATATTTCTTTTGTGTCGCCCCCTCGTAGACCCGGAATAGCTTTTTCTCTTAAAATGTCTTCAGGAGGGAAATGTTTACTCTGCCAAGCTAAAGTATTTGTGTCTATTTTTTCTTCCCAATCAGATATCAGTTCATTTAAACCTATAACATAGTAATGGAGTTTTTCCGGATGAATTTTTATTACACCAAAATTACGGTATTCTGTAAGCAGCCATTCAAGTTGTCCAAGGCTCGGTTTTCCCCACCAGATATCATTTTTAACTTCGACATTTGTCGGAGCGATTTCAAAAAAATCCGGACCGGTAAAAGCAATTAAAGATTTTGAAAATGAATTATTATTTTCTACTTCACGAATAATTTTCTCCTCAAGAATTTCGAAAAGTTTTTGTTCGTCCGATCTAATTGATTTTTTAATGTTTCTTAGTGAATCTTTTAACCAAATCATAGCACCTGCCCGGTTTCGTCCGACGACGGTTGGGTCGGTGGTTAAGTAGAGACTAAGAATGTTAGGCGTGTTAATTTTTATGATTTTGTTGAATAGATCATTTATTTTTACCATAATATTTCCTCCTATGGTTTATAATATGATGACTATTTTATTTATTGTGACGGTAACAAGCTACTTCTTTTTCCATAACATTAATACTTCCTTTCCTTGCCTTGGTTGAACGGAAGAGAATGGTGTTTCGGAATGGATTAGAGTAAAATTTTTACTCAAGGTATCTTTAATGGGTTTTAAATCGACTGCAAACGGCGGACCGCCTACCCGGTTATCGATTGGGAAAAATAAAGCTATTAATATTCCACCTGGTTTCAGTAACTGTTGGATATTAATCAGATACTCATTTCGTCTGTGAGGATTGATGGCACAATATGTTACATATTCCAGAACGTAATCGAATTTTTGAATCAATTTTCCGGGCAACTCAAAAATGTCAGATTTAATTAATTCGATTCTCACTTTTGCTTCTCTGGCAAGATTTCGAGTTTCATTTATTGCAACCGAAGCAAAATCAATTCCCGTGACTAAAAAATCGTTTTTTGCGAAGAATACCGCATCGTGGCCCTTACCACAACCTAAAACTGCAATTTTCCCTGGTTCCGAGCAATACTTGGATTTTATCAATTCCTTAAACACAGGTGTAGGATAACCCAAATCCCAGTTATCCTCATTTGTTTCATATCGTTTGTTCCAGTAATCGGGAGAAGTATAGGTCGGTATTTTATTTTTCATAATTGGTTGCAATCTTATCTACCAATACTTTTTTTTGTTTTCTGCATATTTTATCGAAAGTGCAATATGTGCACACCTTTTCCATTTTATGTTCTTCAGTTATTGGAAATACACCACTTGATATTGCCTTAACATACTGATTGACATACTCAACTGTCCTGTCAATAATAATTCTTAAGTTTTCATTATTATCAACAAAACCACTTCGTTGTTTGTTCGTTATAAACGATTTACCTTTCAATTCCTTGTTGCCTAAAATTATTCGTTCATCAACATCTGAGGATAAAATATAATGTATTCCGGCTGCCGGTTCAATTGATATATTAAGTTTTTCTTTTAATATCTTTTCTATAGCTACCATATAAATTGGTATCTGCAATTTCAATCCTTCAATTATTTCTTCCATTTTCGGATACGATGTCCCGGTTTTATAATCGACTATAGTAAAATTATCATTGCCGATTTCAACACGATCTACCTTGCCCCTGATTTTTACATCACCTATTTTAACAGGATGATCGCTAAACAGATCCGGGTCTGTATATTGTTTGTTGCCGACTCTCGACCCGAAAGGAACCTCAAAATATACCGGCTTAACATCAAGATGTCTCAATTTTTCTTTTTCAAGAAAAATCTCCATAATACCTTTTCTCTCAGGAGTGCCCAGTATTAATTCCTTTTCAAGAAAAACAAGAACATCGTTTACATTAATTGAGTCAAGTTTATTTTTTGTCAGGTTTATCAAATCATCAACAGCTTTTTGGAATTCGCCCGAGTTGCACTCGTGAATATATGGCAATCCGTTTTTTCGCCTTTCTATAAAAAAACTAAATAATACCTCGTGCAGTATTCCCCCTTTTTCGAGTGGCGTTATTCCTTCTTCCTGTTCAGGAATTGATTTTATGTAAAGAACATTATCGATAAAATATCGAAACGGGCATGCGGCGTACTTTTCCAGTTGAGATACAGAATAAATTTTTTCCTTGTATTGTTCTAAGTTTTTCTCTCTTTTATCATCAATGCCTTGCAAAATATACCCGTTGTATTCATTTTTTTCTCTCATCCTTTGATATTCAGTATTTATTGCAAACTTGATATCCTCAACTACTTGACGAATGATTATATTACTAATTTCTGAAGTCGATGATTCGAAGCCGGACGCAAAGTTATATCCGCGTCTGCTTATATATTCATCTTCACAATAAACGGGATTGGTTATGTTATCGGGAAGATCGTTCAGATATTCCGTGCAGGAAATAATTTTTAATAGAGAATTAATGAAAGATGACCTTACCAATTCAGAATCCTGATCCTTCTCGGGATAAGTGAGAAAAAGTTTTTCAGAAAAATTTGTGATGCACTGATAAAATAAATACCTGTTTTCAGTGAGATGATATTCCTCGATTTCTTTTTGCCTTCTATTGCTTAAAAATATTTCCGGTTGATATACAGGAGGGAATTCAGAATCAACAAGTCCAACCAGGAACATAATATCAAAATCCAGTCCTCTTGTTTCTTCCATAGCGGTTACAAAAACACCGTATCCATATTTCTGAAGAATATTAAATCTTGTATGTGAAATACCGGCTTTTAATTGTTCTACAAAAAATTTTAATGAAGATTCCTGGTTTTCATTATCCTGCATTTGAAGTAAGGAGATAATATCTTCCAATAAATTTAAAAATTTCTGATAGGCGCGCGTATCTTTTTCTACATACTCAAAATTATCGGGGTTAAAATTAATAATATTGCTCTGGATATTCAGTAGTTCAAGCGCTGAAACAAGATTTATCCGGAATTGCGATGGTGTCATATTTTTCCCGAACGGAGAGAGTAGCTTTTCTATTTTTTTTATATCACCGGCAGCTTTTTCGAGTGAATTTATTTCTTCAGATAAAAGAGCGCTTTGAAAATCATCATCAATGTAGTTGACTTCTTCATTTATTTGATCAATTCGACGGGAAATTCTGGTTTTCCAAAATTTTAAACCGGCATTTATTTTAAGCGAGGCAGAAACCGAATGTAAATTGCCGATATCAATCCCGTTGTCGGAAAAGGAAAAATACGGATTTGAAAAAGCCCGCATAATATCGCGTGTCCGAAAATTATTCAGCTTTATATTTAAAAGAGATATTATTGCGACTACCAAAGGGGATTGATCAAGCTGGAATCTGTCGGTGATATTAGCCGGTATCCCATAACGTGGAAAAATTTCATGGAAAAGTTTTGTATAAATTTGCGGCTGATATAGAGCGATACAAACCTTACTTAAATCAGTTTCCGGATTTTCGTGTACCAGTTTTTTTATTAATTTTGCGATTAATTCAACTTCTTCTTCTCTGTTCTTAGTTTTAAATAAGGTGATTTTATTTTTGAAATCTTTTTGTATCGCCGTAGTGTCGTTGAATAAATTGCGTATTATATGATCTTTAAAATCCCCCGGCTTCATATTTTTATCTGTTTTTGGTTCATATCCGATAGATAAAAATTTTTCATAATTCTTTTTCAGATGTCCGAACAAATTATCGTTACCCGAAAGAAAATCAAAAGAAATTACCATCCCAAGTTTTGATACTGAAGAAATATATTGAAGTACAGTAATTTCAGGGTCTGAAAATTCATCAAATCCTGCCACAAAAATAGATTTTACATTAGGAAACCTGCTGCGGAATAGACTGTTGATTTTATAGTAATTACCTTGAGTCAGTTGATTTTCGAGTGTTGAATTCAGTTCTTTAAAAATTGTACCGGTATCCTGAAATTTATCCAGAATTGAATTCTCATACTCTTCATAGATTTTCAGGATATCTGTCAACTTTGGTTTTTCATATTCTTCGGCACTGGAAATTTCGGTATGCAGAGCGGCAGGATAAAGCCCTTTTTCTTTTAAATAATTAATGATATTAATAATTTTATCCAGCGTTCCTTTTGGTATCTGCCTGCTAATTCCTTTTGGAAAAAAATAATTCAGCTCATTCGCTTTATTTTTAATTGATTCGTTGAATAATACAGCCTGAGTTGTACTGTTGAGGTTTTTTTTTGATTTACAAAAGATTTCGTGTAGAGTTGATATGAAGGTTTCGAGTGTGAAGATGTTCAGAGCCGGACCGGTTTGTGCATAAAGATGTGTTAAAAAATCCCGGTTGAGTTCTCTTACTTTTCGCCTTGTCGGAACGATGTATATAAAGTTATCGGTAAAATTATTTTTTAACAGATGCGTAACTTCAGCATTGATGCTTATAACATCAGAATGATTTTTATACAAAAATATCGCCATAATAAAATATAAAATTATTTATTTAACGGCGAATTCTTTCGGGAACATATTTTTCAAAAAAACTAAGTAATTTATTTTTTGAAAGATTATCCAAATCTTCATCATCCTTGTTGCGCTTTTGGAACATATCAAAATCTTCCCTGTCATACCTGTCCATTTTTTGAACGTAATCTCTCAATGTTTGAATTATCCGTTGTTGTTATTTAGTCATATAATTTTATTTACGCTTTTTTTCAAGATATTTTTTTAAAAGAAATAATGCTTGTTCCCAACTGTCGCCGATATACTCAAAATTTTTTTTCCAGTTTTTTCCCGTACCTTTTCCCGAAAGTGTTAAATTTATCGTGGTTTCTTTTTTATATTTGGTTAATTCAATTAATAATTCGAGTGAATCAATAATACTTTTATTAGGGTAAAAGTAGGCGA
>CAYTID010000033.1:0-21991 GCA_964437735.1 uncultured Ignavibacteriaceae bacterium
TAAATATCAAATCGCCCTCAATTACCACCTCAAAAGCAACGGCATGACGGCTAACGTTTAGCGTAAGCACGCCGTTGTTTTTGCCGCTATAGCGTGCCCCGATGCTTTGTTCGGGGCAGGCGTAACTGATGCGGCGACAGCGGCGCTGTGAACGACTCATTGTCCGCGCCGCTGGCGCTGCAAACCAACTCCTGCGGCAAAAACAATGGAGCGACATCTATAATCCCTTATCAACGTTGGAGCGTCGTGCTTACGCTTGTTAAGCGCCGTTTGCGTTTCCGGAGTTTCTTCTTCGGTTTGGTATAACCCCCGAAAAGCTCCTCTTGAACCGCCTCGCTAACTTGGTTTGAGATTTTGTATTCAAAGGGACTTAATATTCTGAGAAACTCATCTTTCGAACGAAGTGCCGCTTCTATTAAGTTGCGTTCTGTGAGAGAAACAAACAATGCAGCAGACCGAGCTTGGCAACTGAAGGACTTCTTTGGGTTGAATGCAATATCGGAGAAACCCTTGAAGTCAAGTAATCGATTGCTCAACTTAGGATTCTGACGCAATGCAGAAAGGTAGAGCCAATCATAAAAGGCCGTCAGTGGTTCGAGCGGCCAACGGTCTGAGTGGAATTCGAAGGCGACAAGCTTACCAGATTTGTAAAGCCGTTCGTCCTTCTTGATTTCACGGCCAGAGAGCGAGAAGAATTCCTTGAAGGGACCTCCCTTTTCAAAGACCTTGCTCCCCTGATAGGCAGATTCAACAGATATTCGTATACCATCTGGATTTACGAGCGTCAGGTTGAACGCACTGAGTTGAACACCCAAGGGATCCTCAGACTTGGACGAAATCTCCAAAATGGGAGAGATGCCTTGATCCTGAGCGGCACTATGAAGAGATTGAATGGATTTCTGTTTTTGTGAGATTGAATACCCTGGGAACCATTTGAAGGTAAGTTCGGCTTCTTTGACAAACTTTCCCAGCGTCGCGTCGGGGAGAAATATTGGTCGAGATGCCATCAAATGTTCCTGATAAATTGAATGGGAATTTTTGTCTTAACGAGAACTTCGGCCTGAATTAGTGCTTTCTCTGCAGGTGTAGTCCAATTGCCGGGGATGGCCAAAGTGAAATTGATACGTTGAAAGTCCTGAATAGTCGGGCCAACATTAGCACCGTTGGAAGTCGCATTGATGTCGCTAAACTGAGTTTCAAGCCAATAGATGACCTCTGGAGAAATCTCTAAGACGAACGGATTGACGCCCCGAGATTGGACAACATACATCATAGGTTGGTGTGCGTTAAAACTCAGGCGCACAAAATCCTGTAAGCCTTTGCGAACATCAAGTGCCTTAGACAAATCATTCGAAGCGGGGAAAGGTATGGTGATGCCGTGATCGTCGCAATAACTCCAACTGAAGAGTCCGCCGTGTTTCCTGATAGATTCGAGATTGCGTCTGTCAGTGAAATGAAAGAGTCTTTGGATTTTATGCTCGTCGACAAGTTGTCGAAACTGTTGCCAATCTCTTTTAAGGGGAACTGACGGTCGCTGAGCAACCGCTTGCCGATTCGGCTTGGTTTGCTTGGCAGGTGGAATCGACTTGGTGGCCACGGATTTCGTATTCCGAGTGGCCATAATTGGCTTTGGAGAAACTTTAGGGTTTGGCGGAGTACTGCTGGTGGTAGTCGGTTTCGGCGTTTGCACAGGTGGGCGCTTAGTTGGAGTATTGCTTGACGATGAGCCGAATACCTTGAAGAGAATCCAAAGCACTATGATAATGCCGATTATTTCCATTGAGAGAATCCTGATGTCTGGGAACGCAAATGGCGCTTAACGTCTCGGCAAACAACGCATTGCTTTTGCAAACTATCAAATGACAAATTCTCTGTGAGCAAAAGCATTGAGCGACAACAATAATTCCTTCTCAAAAAATGGAGCGTCGTTGTTTGCCGTGTTATGTGCAGTTGGGCGCTCATTGATTAAGTGTCCAATTTCTTGCCATCATCGGTAAGCTCCCAGAATCCTCGACCCTGAGGCCCGGGCGGTTTGATGATGCCTCGCCTCTTCGCCCTTTCACGTGCCCACGCAATATTATGTTGCCATCTTGGGACACCGTAGGAAACAAGTTCTTGGTACCAAGGATGTTCGAATGTTGATTGGAACATATTGAAGATTTCAGTTTCTATGGTATCCTTGGTTGCGCCACCACCGTGTTGCTTTAGAATTTTCACTATGTATGGAATCAACTGATCCTGAGAAATTTTTCGGTTGTCTTGGATTGGGACAGCCTTGGTTGTCTTCAACGGTGGAAGTGTTGCGCTGATAGGTGTTGGGTCAACAACTTCGTCCTCAGGCAGTAAGAGGAATCGGTCGCCATATTGGTGAAAGAACTTACCGATGTCCTCCGTTGAAGGTTGAAAACCACAAAGTTTGTTGGTCAATTCAATGAGAAGCTCGGCCAATTTGGGGTCAGGTTCGGCCGTTATTTTGTTCCAAGCCTCGGGGATTGTTTCCTCGATGATTTGCTGTTTCCGAATTCCTTGCAAGAGTTGGTTTGCATTTCGCACAGCATCACCTGATGCAACTTTCTCTCTTGAAAGAAAGTCGATGAATCGGGAGGCGACCTCGCCTGAATCTTGCTCGACGATGTCAATTGTGTAGAAACGGCGAGTTGCCCAATTACCTTGGTTCAAAGGAAGATAGAACGACCAAGTGATGCCATTGGATAACACAGCGAGAGTCACACCTTGACGGAAAGAATACTGAAGTAACTGATCCTGATGATTGTCCAAGTCCTCAGATGGCTTTTTCGCCTCCAGAAAAACTTCGGTGGACTTGGTGGCTCGTAAACAGTAGTCTACTCGCCCACCTTCCACTGAATACTCAAGAACGACTTCTTCGCTGGCGATTGACGTATCCCAACCGAGCATTCTGAGAATAGGCTCAATGATACCAGATTTGGCGGCGGTCTCTCCAAGAGTCAGAAGGTTGGGATTAGTTTTAATTTTCTGGATAAAGGTAATCAGTTGCTCTTTCACGATTGATTCCTTTCAAATTCTGGGAGCGCCCAATTGCACATAACATCTGTAAAAACGCAATATTGCGTTTTTATTTCTTTTATTTTTTGCTTATTTAAGCAATTTTTTATTTCCATTGCTAATTTTATATTCGTCTTTTGTTATTAAGAAATCTAGCGGACTACGTATCCTGCTTAAACCCTTAGGACTAATATGTGTGTATATTTCAGTAGTCTTTACACTTTGATGTCCAAGTAATTCTTGTATATATCTCAAATCTGTTCCATGATCTAACAAATGAGTTGCAAATGAATGTCGTAATGTGTGCATTGTTACTTTTTTTGTTATTCCGGCAGCTCGATTTGCCCGCATCAATACCGCCTGGATGCTGCGTGCTGCTAAATGCTTACCTGCAGTTTCACCTGGAAAAAGCCATCCACTGGTTCCTAGTTTATAGGTTTTCCAATAATTACCTAGAATTGTACGCATAGACTCTGGGAAAACCGTAAACCTATCTCTCTTACCCTTTGCATCACGGATATGAATAAGCCCTCGATTTCCATCAACATCTTCTATTTTTATCCGTACCAATTCACTTACTCGTAATCCGCTCGCATACGCAAGCATTAACATAGTTTGGTGTTTCATGTTTGTAACTGCTCTGAATATTCTAAGCACTTCTTCCTCGTTTAATACATCTGGTAATTTCTTTTCTTTCTGCGGTCGCGGTAGTCTTCCAATAACAAAAGGTTTGTTGTATAACTCAACATACAAAAAACGTAGCGCGTTAAAAACCTGATTCACCGTACTTGCCGCAAATTTTTCCTCTGAAATAAGATGAAGAAGGTACCTTCGAATATCATCTTCATTAGCTTCGCGAGGATGTTTTGGTTTTAAGTATGCAACAAAACTTCGGAGGCAACTTATGTACGATTGCTTGAAAATATTTTAAAGAACATTTAAACCCTTTAAACCCATATTGATTATAATTAAAATTATTTAAATGTCAAAATTTTATTTACCTTTCCCAAGTCTACGCTCATAAGTCAAGCCGGGGGGATGATCGAGGAGTAAAAAACCGTCCTGCCAGTGTGGATACCATTAAGGGGGGAGGTATAAACATGTTTTTCGTTTTACGCTTTTCGACTCGTCGGAAAAGAACTGACTCGCTTCCCAACGGTCCCAAAGGGATTCTGGCAAAGCCATTCTCCGAAGGAGTCCTTCGGACCTTTGGAAACCAGGGGGATCACTTCGTGACAAAGCGACGGATTCAGGTGAAGTCGGACGAGGAGGTTTCCCAATTTTTATTTTCTTTATAAAGGGAAAGCAGCGAGTAGTTCTTTTGTGTAACTCGTGAGAAGCGTTTTCTCTTACTTTTCCCTATGGCATCCTTCGGAAAATATAGGTCCTGTTAGCTGCTGTGCTGATCAAACAGCTTGTGAATCTGTATTAGCGGGGATAGCGGAAGGTTCCTCGAAGAGAGAGGGTTGAGATTCTATAGTCGTCTTCGTTGTGCTTGTTAAAAATTCATTCCACTTATCCTTGGTCAATGACAGCTGATAACTGCCTGGCAGCTGAGTTGCAAGCTGAGATATTTTCTCGAAACCTATGAATTGTGCAACCTTCAGAATGTCGATCCGCATTAGAATGTCTTTCGTATACGGTCGTTTGGCATCCGAGAACGCCAGAGAACGGAGTAGCTTTTGAACAGGGTCACTGTTTAGAACGAGCAACACAAATGCAGCGTGAGCTTGGTCGTCAAAGCTAAGGAAGTAACAGGTATCATCGAGCATTGCAGGTTTCCCATCGGCAGGCAGGCAAAGGGAGAATTTCGGCTTCTTATATAAACCCGAAATAGCAACCTTGAAGGGTTTGAACGAGTAGTCTCCAATGCCAAATATGGCAAAGCGAGGTTTGCCGTTATAGATGCTTGATTTCCGTTCTGAGAAGAAATGAAGGTTGTTAGACAGATATTGGTTTAGGCGTGGAAATTTCTCTGTTATATAGGTGGTATCTTCACCAACCTTCTTCTGTGTTATTATCACAAACTTCCTATGAGTTAGAAGCAGTCCGTTCTGAATATCAGAGCTCTTGATGAGCGGGAAAACGAGGTCATCCTCAATGTCTACAAGATTGTTGAAGTCATTTGTGTATTTTCCTTCGATTCGATCCAACTCTAGAATTCTGGAGCAATCATGTTTGACACCTTGTCTCCAAACGAAGGGGCTAAGACCATCAAAATCTCGGGCTTCATTGTATAAGCTAACATCTGAGACAAACTTTTCGTTTACCCAACCAAATTCGCTTTCGATAAATTGTGGCGATGCAAGTGATGCCACCTTGCAAGTAAACTTTTCTTGCTTTTTTGCAAAGCTGCATTGGAAGAGGGAGGCTTCAACTGAGGCGTTGAAATGTAGCTTCGCATTGAATTTCAGAGAAAACAAATTGTAGATAGGAAAATTGGTCTTGGGCAGATCTTGAAGAACATTCTTGATAACGGAGTTCTTTGCCAACATTGCCAAGGAGCCATTAGAAGTGGCGAAGGCATTAAGCATTGTCAAGATGATGTACTCGCCAATATCGAAATTGCCTTTACCTGTGATGGCATCCAAGCCGTTTAGCGATTTGAAATTGCTCTTGGTCGGGATGTTCGTTGAGTTTAGTGAGCTAAGCTCCGAATTGGTAACCCAAGGTGGATTACCTAATACAAGCAAGTCGTCGTGGAAAAAACGCTGGCCTAGCTTGCCAAAGTCGAATTTGAAAACATCGTCACAATAAAGGAAAATCGATGGACGATTAAGATTGCTGCTCTTGAGAAAGAGTTCAAGAATGGCAAACTTGGTTTGCCAACAATAGGGTTCGTAGATTTCAACCGCATAAATATGCTTCAAGGTTGTAAACGTGGATAATGCGGATATGAGGAACGCCCCCTTGCCAAAGGTTGGCTCGACGATTGCCGTTGGCGATACACCTTGCGAAGAGAGAAAATGACAAACTGCATCACTTAGGTTCAATGGGGTTTGGAAATCGCCATATTCACGGCGAGCAAGTTTCTCAGAAACCTTTTCGTGGGGTTTGAGAAACTCTAGAAAAAGCAGGAAGTCTTCTTGACTAGGGAAAAAAGAATGAATACCAGAAAGTTGTTTCATCTCTGAATTTGCTGACTCAAGCTCCTTAACTCCCTGAAAACGAGTTCTCAAAAACTCAGCAGTTCCTTGCTCGATATGTTTTAGTGCTTGCCTCATAGCTTATTGATAATTCGCACGATGCCACCGACGTTCTCGGAAAGTTTCACAATGCGACCATATTGTAATCTCCACTGAAGTGCATTTGATATTGTAAGGTAACCTTGCTCAGGCTTGCTTTTGAGAACTTCTTCTGCCAACTGTGTCATTGTTATGTCGTCGGCTGGTAGATTTCGATCAGTAAAATATGCAATGATGTCATCCGTATTGGCGTTATTGTCGATCATTTGAAGGATTGTTTTTGTCATCTGATAGTCTGCGGTACGGCGTTGTTCGATAAACGAACAACTTACGAAATTCAAACGAGCCACTTTGTTCTTCGGATCATCCGTCTTATCGTAGACAAAGAGAAGCAAATTGTAACCGAGCCCATAGATCTTTTGTCTCGGACTTCTGAAAGGACACGACGACTGAGGTTGCTCAATCGAGGTGACCTTAATGTCAGTGTTGATCTCCCCAGATGGCATATCAATGCCGTTCGCAGATGAGCCAATGGTGGCGTTGTATGTCGCTTGCAAGTGGTCGGTGAACTTGTGCTCAACGAATGTCCCTACCGCTTTTCCGTCTGTTACGCCGAAAAGGTCTTTATTGTCAAACTGAGATTCTTGCTCACAGAAGGCTTTCGCTTCAGCAATCAGATCTTGGACTGTTAGAGTTTTCTTCATTCATACCCCGATTTGGTAATAATTTCACTCTCAATATACAAAAAGCCATGGACTATTGCATTTTGAGGCACGGCCTTGCACATAACGTTGCGCGGGAAAAACGACATACATGTCTGGATGTACGAGGGGTATCGTTTTTACGCCTTTTGGTTTATAATCCATTTAATTCCTTTTGTGTTATCTTCAATTTTAAGCTTTTTCTAAAGAAAAACAAGTGAGCTATGACGTCAGGTCTTCTGCTGTTTCTTCTTTGCTGCAGGGAAAAGTATATTGTTTAATATCAATCTGTAGCCGGGTGAATTTTTATGCAGGTGTAAGTCGGTAGGAGGATCGCCCACCGCATGTTGATAATCCTCCGGGTCGTGTCCCCCGTACCATGTAAAAGTTCCTCTACCGTAATTTCCGTGTATGTAGCGCACCTCTTCGGTGCCTTCTTTTTCGGCAAGTATTGTTACTGAGTTTTTTATCAAACTCTTTTTAAAATTTGTTGTTTGTCCCATGAACCCGCGTATAATATTTGCGTGATCCTGAGTCAGCATTGTAGGCACAGGGTCGTACTTTGCTGAAAAATCAAAAAGAGTAAAATAGTCGGTTTCGGGATTAGACATTGCCGCCATATCACTCGGCGGAATATCGATGTCGGAATATTCATATCTCATCGGATTTCTCTCGATGGTGAAATTTTCAAATGCCAGTGTTTTTGAATAATCGAGTTTTTTTTGTGCGTCAGGGTCGGGAGGATCGCCATCGTACATCACATCACAAATATCAACATTTTCGGAGGCGAGCGCGATATCGAAGGCATCAGTCGCCGAACACATCGCAAATAAAAATCCGCCCGAGGATATATACTCTTTAATAGCTCGTGCTGTGGCTTTCTTGACTTCCGAAACCTTCCTGTATCCCAGCGCTTTTGCTTTCTTTTCATAAAGAACCTGCTGTTCAACATACCACGTAGCGGAAGAGAAAGAGCTGTAAAATTTTCCGTACTGTCCTGTGAAGTCTTCATGATGAAGGTGAAGCCAGTCATATTCATGAAGCTTACCCGCAAGAACTTCCTCGTCCCATATTTTATCGTAAGGAATCTCGGCGTATTCCATTGCAAGCACGACAGCATCGTCCCACGGTAAAAAGTTTGGCGGAACGTAAACTGCTATCTTCGGAGATTTTTCCAAACGGACTACATCCATATTATTATTCTCGTCCTGAACTTCCGAATAGATACCTGATGCCGAACTCCCTCCGATATTTTCAAAATACACACCTCTGATCCGGCACTCGGATGCAACTAATTGGTGCGCATCTATCATAAATGATCCGCCTCGATAGTTAAGCAGCCAATCGACTTCAATTCCTTTTGTGAGCGACCAGTATGCTATTCCGTAAGCTTTTAGATGGTCGGTCTGTTTTAAATCCATCGGGATGAGAATTTTTTGTGCATAGACTGTTGAACTCAGAGCAAGAAGCAAAGAAAATATTGCGATTCCGATATTTATGGATATGATTTTTTTAATCACAGATTGTCTCCTCTCAGCTCTCTTATTCTTTTTCTTGCTTCGCCTGAATAAACGGAATTGCTGTAGTTCTCCAATATTTTCTCAAAGGCAGCAATGGCTTTGGAATTATTTCTGGTGCCGAATTGATAAATATAACCGGTTTTTAAAAGAGCTTTATCGGCATCAATATTATCAGGGAATTTTATTATAAGGTCCTCGTAGGATTTTACTGCATCGTCATATTTTTTCAAGGCTGCATAAATATCGCCAAGCATCATTATTGCGATTTCAGTTAACGGATAATCCGGATTGGTTTTAAAAATGTTTGACAATGTTTCGGCTGCCTGACTGTAATGACGCTGCTTTACCGTTAACATTATTTTTGCAAACCGATTCAAATCGGCTTCGGTGGTTATGTTTTCGTTTATTAAAATACTTAAAGCTATTGCATCGTTTGCAACATCGGTGTTAGGTTTGCGTGAGAGGGACTCGAGCAGTTGTAATGATTCCTTGAATTTTCCCTGATAAAAATAAATTTCAGCAATCATATATTTGGCTTTATCGCGAACGTCGGGATTTGTCCCCTGATAATTTGAAAGCCAGTTAAATTTTTCGAGAGCAGTTTCAAGGTCGTTTTTAGCCAAATAAACATTCCCCGCCAAAAGATGCATGTCTATTGTAGTGCTGATAAATTGTGAATAATTTTTCCCGATATCTATTATTGATTTCAAGGCTTCTTCCGTATTAAAAAGGTTGTAATGGTAGATGTGAGCGATACGCAATAAAGCTTTTGCGGCGAATTCGATCGACGGATAATCCAAAATAACTTTGTTGTATTCTTTTACCGCATCGGCAAATGAAAAGGGAAAATCTTTCGTCGTATTTTTTTGAAAATCAAATGGTTTTATATCCCTGAAAATTTTGAGCGTATCATCATGGGAGCTTGCATCTTCCAGGGTACGGGCAATTCCGAATCTGACTGCCGCAAAATTCTGAAAATTTTTATAGTTTTCAATCAAATGAGAATAAGATTTAACAGCGATATGATATGCTTTTTCGCGGGATGCACGTTCGGCAAAGTTGAAAATTTCGCGTCCCTGTGCTTTTAACATCTCATCCAGAATTATATATTTAGTAAAGGCTTTATCGTATTGTTTATCTTCCATATATAACCAGGCAAGAAGCTGTATGAGTGCGGTATTCGTTGATTCGGAGTTCTGCGCTTTTTCCACCACATGGACTGCAGCTTTCAAACCGTCGGGTTTATTAGTATAGAGTGAAATCCGGGATTGCACAAAGCTCAGTTGTCCTTGGTTTTGTTTCAAGAGCAATAAATATTCTTTTGTTGCATCAGAATAATTCATGAAAATAGAATGGAGGTAACCTAAATCAGTCGCAAAAACATAAGGATCCCCGAGAGCCGGGCGCCCTTTTTGATAAACTTTTATCGCCTGCTCAATCATTCTGTTTTCTATCATAACATTCGCTACGGAATAATATGTTGCGATATTGTTTTTGCCGGAATTTATTGCCGTTTCCCATGCTTTGACAGCCTCATTCGTTTCGCCAGCCCGTGCATACATTTTTCCGAGTTGGGTTAATAAGCCTATGTCTCCCTGCCTTGTTTTCAATTGCGTTTTAATAATAATTATTGCGTCATCATATCGTTTGAGTTGGTCGTAAGATCGTAAGAGAGCATCATAAATGACGATATTCGATACATTCTTCCGGTAAAGTTCCTCGTAAAGTTTGACGGCATTTTCCCAATCACCGATTCGTTCGAAATTCATCGCCATTTGAAATTTTTGTTCGTACGATTGGTCCTGTGCAAAAGAGGGACAAGAAAATAAAATTATTGTTATATATAAAAGTAAGTGTTTCATATTTACATAAATCGTTAGATGTTTATATAACTAAAAAAATATAGAAAAAAAAATATAGTTATTCAATTTGTGCTGAATTGAATTTTACAAACATACCGCACTCACGGCGCGTGAAATTGTTTTCATTTTTCGGTTTGCAAATTTTAAATCTATTAATGTGTCCGTAATTCATTTTCGGAAAACGTGATAGGCATTGAAGGGCTTTGTTTTTATGCCGCTCCGATGGAGCTTCATATTTGTTCTGAAATGAATTCTACAAACATACCGCACCCACGGCGCGGGAAATTGTTGTATTAATCCTTGAGTTTTTTAACAAGCCGGTCAATATTTTGTTGTAACAATAATTTTCTGTCTGCACTCAGATTATCTTGCGGTATTTGAGCATATTCATTCAATGCTTCCTGATATAGGTTCGTCTTTTCCAAAGCATTGGCTGACATCAACCTGAAATCGGTTCGATCGCTGGCATCGGGGTAAATTCTGAAAACTTCTTTAACTCTCAGTATAAATGTTCCGAAGTATTGGTTATCATAAAGTATTTTAGCTCCATTCAAAATCAATGTTGCATTTCCGGAAGATTCCGGGAGAGAGTTGATTTTGTCGCTTCTTTTTTCTCCGTGAATTATTGTTGTTCTTGGCGGAATAAGGTCGGTGCTTCTATCCTGCGGCGGCACCACCAGTATTCTTTCCATTGCAAGCTTGAGCAAAAGTTCTTCGCGTGTAAGTTTGCGAAGGTCGGCAATTTCAACAATGGACTGATCGGGGAGTGCGATTTTTTTTCCATCATCCAGAATCAGCAAAGCAGATGATTTTGAGCCAATCCTGACCGCGTCTTCGATTCCTAATTTTTCACCAATGTTTAAAAGACGCCAGTCCTCATTCACCCCTTGTCTGACTTTAACATCGCCGCTGACAGAAAGAACTTTTATTTCTGCCGCAAGAGTTAACGATGTTATTAATACTAAGATTAATGTATAAAGTATTTTATTCATAATAAAGCTCCTTAATATTCATACGGTAAATCAATAATTCTGACCCATCCGTTTGCAAGTCCGTTGTTAATTGTTATATCCTGAAAATATTCAGATGAACCGGCAGACCATGCTTCGTTAAATCCTTTGGAGGTTACTGTTGTTTCAACGGGAATCCAGATTGTTTCTATCCCTTCATTGTTTTTTCTTAAAATTACCCGTTTGGCATTTTCTGTAATCAAATGTAAATTAGTTGCTTCTACTCCGCTGTCGAACATTAAGTAGATGTGAGATTTTTTCGGATTATCAGGTGGAACAACATCTATGAAAGCCGAAGAAATACCAACGTTTGCAAGCATCGAGGAATAACAAACCGTCAAATCGTCGCAATCACCGCCGCGCAGACTGATTGTTTCGGAAGGAAATTGTACATAATCAAGGTTTTGTTTCGGGTCGTGGATATATTGAACATGTTGTGCAATTTCATTAAATATTAATTTAGCCTGCGTGAACTTTTTCAGATTTACGTCTATAGTATCCAGAATTGATTTACTCTTATCCAGTACTTTTCTGGTAAATCTCATCAGGTCAGGATCGTTAGGCGTTAAAAAATATTTTAAGAGAAGGGCGTCGCCGTTCCAGTCGTTCCTGCCTCTTACGAGTACACGGGTTTGATACCGGTCATCATAATCTGTGGCGGTTTCTGCATGGACGAATACTGTGCCATCAAATACTGAAAATTTTTTGATTGTATTTATGGCATTGTTAAATACTGCAAAAAAAGGAATTTCAATTGTTCCGTTCGGCGGCAGTTTGTACGGTTTTGATTCAGTCGGAGAGTCCATAACAGTCTTAATGTAAAAGCTAACCTTCGCATCGATCGGTTGGGATGAAATATTTTTCACGCGTGCAATTCCCAAAGGTCTGAAAGCATAAACTTCATTTGATGCGGGAAAAACTTCGCTCATCATTTCAACGTATTCAATTTTTGCAAGTAAGTCCCGTGATCGCCCAAGGTCGACATTGAATGTTAATGCAATCCTGTCGGTAGTGAAGGGCGTGTAATCGATATCAGTGTATGACATGTTTTTCAAAACGTTCAACGAAGAGACGCCTTTCCTGTTTGATGAGTTGAAAAATTTCAAGTAACTGAAATCAACTGTCACAAAATCGTAACGAAAACCCACGCCGGCTGCCATGGCTTCAAACGACGGACTGGTAAACTTTCCAGAATGTATGGACGCACGAAGTTTCAGCCAGTTGTTCGCGTCATATTCGATACCCGTTAGTAGATTTTTTCTGGTATCAGATTCCAAACTCAAAATAAGTCTATCGAAACCCGCATAGGTAGTGTTTAGTTTTGCCGATTTTGATAAATTCAACTGATAATCCTTAAATGCATCGGTTAAATTTTGTTCACGGAGGGTGAATAAGTTCTGAAAAACAAATCCAAACACCCAGTCACTGTATAAATAAAATGCACCGGTGTTAAATGTCCAGAGGTTTTCGAAATGTTCAATTACAGTGGAACTAATTGTATTGTTGTCAAAGAAATAATCGTTATCCGAGATTCGTGTTTCGAAATATTTTGCGCTGAAACCGATTGCGAGATCGTCGGTTGCTTTTATTCCGTATCCAATTCCATACTGCTGGCTGTAATTAATTTTCTGATCGAATTTTGTTGTAAATGTATTTCCCGCTGAATCCAGAATCGTAAATGTTGAGGGAATAATAAAATCCAAAATATTACCGGGGGAAAATCGAATTCCTGCAGAGTGACTGTTGAAAAAATTTTTACTTACGCCTATTGAATATAAATTTAATGATGATTGATTTGAGACATTAGTTCCGAAAGCTGTAAGGTTGAAGCTCCAATCTCTTACTCTTACAAGACCCGCGGGATTCCAGTCGATCGCATTAACATCGTTTGTCAAACCTGAAAATGCGCCCAACCCGATTCCCCTTGCCGAGCTTAGATGCTGGGGGGTAGAAGTTGTTGCTCCGGCGATCGTGAGTGAAACTAACAGGATAAATATTTTTTTTAATTTTACCAAAATGTTAATTATTATTGACGTAAGCCTACTACAATGTTATGAATCGAAGCTGAGTGCACCAACACCGGATCAGGGTATCCGCTGATATTTGTTTCAATCCGATTTTCAGAAGTGAATGTAAAAATAAATTTTTGATGTCTGTTCCAGGGAATCAATCCTAAAATTTTCGGAGGAATTGTGACTCCGTTTTTTGTATTCTTAATTTTTAAATGTAGCAGCGGCTTGATAATCCGGTCAGGAAGAAATTCATCTTCGGCGCTAATAACCAAGTGTACAATTGGATTTGCGCACTTCCATTTTATATTTAACGGCTCTCCGATTCTAACTATGCTTGGCTTTAAATTCAGCACTTTGATTTCAGATGGAAACGTAAATGGAACACTAAAAGAATCGATTGGATTTGCCCCGCTGGCAGTCCACTTATTATTTATGGAAAATTGATACGGTAAAACTGCATGATAACGGAAACCCATCGGATCACGAATGAGCGGGCTGAGTTTTCTGGGAATTTTTGTCAACTTATTGGAATTGACGCTTAAATTGCCCAAATCGTATGATGCATATGTGATAACTCTGCCATGTTGAATAATTGGAGCGGATTTGTCATAAAAAATCCCTTCTGCCAGAATTACACTGTCAGATTTAAAAGCTCTTTCATACCGTATAGCTCTAAAAACCAATTTTCCATAGAATTTATGTGGATTTAGCAATCCTGATGTATCAAAAGCAACCGGTTCGAATGTTGAATCCACAGGTGTGCTGACTGCACTGATTTCAATAATATTGGAATCATCGATGCTGTCAATCAGCTCGATAGGTCCCTGCTTTTGGCATCCACCTATAAGTATCACTAACAATCCGGTGAAAAGTATTTTAAGATATTTTTTCATGATGCTTTTTTAATTTATGAAATTTATATTTATTTCAAAAATTTTTTTCCGCCCCGGTTTATAGCCGGAGCGGGAAAAAAATATGATCTGTTTTTAAAATCGTTTTGTAATATAGGGCATACCCCAGAACATATCCATATACGGAGCTGTATCGTCGTTCAATGAATTATACGACATCACATCAACTATCAAGTTGAACCTTCCGACCATCATAATTTGGGGAAGTCGTGATGTAAAAGATTTTTCGTAAATGCGGATATAATTTCCCGGAACGCCCGTTGTGCTAATAAGATTCATCTTAGTCCGAACACGATGCTTGTTTTTATGATCTGTACTGTGACGCAGCATTGCGTATTCCGGATCGCCATTTTCGCTGTTGAGTGTAAGGCGAACAGTCAGTGTAGTTCCAGGAGGAATATTGACTACACCGCCCCGAACGGGATTCAGCAGCATCCAGTATGATAACGGATTTGAAATTTGGAGTGTGTCGTTTGGGGTGATGATTTCTAACTTTGTAAAGTTGAAATCTTTTGTTGCTGTTTTTCCTTCCACCACTGTAATAGCAACAGGTTTCCAGTTTTTACGTACATCGGTATCGCGACCTATCCGTACAAATCTGACTTTTCTGTTCGTTGTTTCAATAAATGGTTTTACAACCTTTGTCGTATCATTATTTTTTATCGCTTTAATTATCAGATTGCCGGTTATTCTTTTCGTGACAAGAACTATGGCTACCGAATCACTCTCGCGAATGACGGTGAGCGATTTGTTGATGTTTTCGATTTTACGCCCCCATCTTAAAGGGATTATCGGTTCTGCCGTTTTTAAGAATCCGTAATCGTCGTACTCGAAATTTCTTTCTAACTCATCATCCAATGTTACATCTGTTGATGCGAGGAAGTCGGCGATTTCATCCGATTCAAGAACCTGTTGTTTCAGAAAATCATCCTCTGTTACCTGAGGATTAATTATTTCATTGGAACACCCAACCAATAATAGTGTAATTAAGAGGAATGATAATGCGATTGTTAATTTACTCATTGTTTTACTCCTTTTGTTTTTGATGTTATAAACTTTGCCACCCCGTTGTTTCTCCCCACATGCCTTGTTAATTTTGTTTAAATTTATCGTGGACAACAGGGTGGACTTAAATTCTATATTACTGTTTGTTTTCATATCTGTTTAGAATAAAGCCAAACAATGTGCCAAAGAAGTATAATTCCTTAGATATTTTTAAAACACTCGTAAATTCTTCATATTCAAGTGTTAAATTAAATAGTGCTTAAAATATTAGAATTATGTCAGAAAAAAAACTGCGGGATTTGGCAATTAAACTGCGGGATTATTGTTTTCCTTCAATCTGATTAGATTTTGAACGTACCTTTATGGTATTCGATAATTACAGTTTCCAGACTTCTGTGAAATTTTTGGGGTAGATTTTTAAATTTTGGTCTACTTTTTTTTAAGTTATTCTCGGGAGATTGACTTTTTTCTACAAATTCCAAGGCATTAGCAAGGTATTCAACAACTTTTTTTTCAACTTTTTTAATTGTTTTGGAATCGTTAGAATTTGCAATAATACTGATTGTTTTATCTATATCATAATTATTTTTGATGATTTCCTGAAAACAATAGCCCCTGAAATGTTCAGCGACAGTTCCTCTGTTAATCTCCAATTCTTTTGCCGTTTCGGAAATAGAATTGAATGAAAACTCTTTCATGCGCAAAGACTCAATTATTTGTTCTTCGATATTTATATCTTTATCGGAAATATTTTTTATTTCTTCAGGCAGGTCTTTGTGGCGGATCATAATTCTTTTTTCGGAACGCGCCAATACCACTGCACGCTTAATAACCGAGTAAAGCTCTCTGATATTGCCGGGCCAGTTATGATTTATCAATGTATTCATGACATTCGAGCTGATAGAAAAATCATTATCTTCATTCTTAAGATAATGCTCTGCGAGTACCGGAATATCGAATCCACGGTTCCTCAGAGGTGGCAAACTTACAATAAAAACACTAAGTCTGTAATACAAATCCTTCCGAAAATTTTTTAAATTAATTTCGGATGGCAAATCGCGATTAGTTGCCGCTACTACTCTGACGTTAATTTTTTTTGTTACCGTTCCGCCAACGCGTTCAAACTCTCCTTCCTGCAATATTCGCAACAGTTTTACTTGAAAGGTTTCGCTTGTTTCAGCAATTTCATCGAGGAAAATCGTTCCCCCGTCGGCAAGTTCAAAACGTCCGGGCTTATCTTTTATTGCTCCGGTAAAAGCTCCCCGCTCGTGTCCAAACAATTCACTTTCAAGAAGTGTTTCGGAGAGAGCGCCGCAATTGACTGCGATAAATGGTTTCCCTTTCCGGGTGCTGATGGTGTGAATAGCCCTTGCTACCAGTTCTTTTCCTGTTCCGCTTTCTCCAAGGATTAAAACCGGGGCATCGGTATCAGATATTTTTTTAATAAATTCAACCACCGACTTCATAGGACCGTTTGAGTTATATATTATACCTTGAAAATTATCGATATGGAATTTCCCGGAATCGTGCAATTCATAAATTTCTAGATCTGAAGCTTCTGAAGATAAGTTATGCAACTCCTGTTTGTATTTTTGTATCTCCTCGATTAATACTGCTGTTTGTGCTGCTTCGTTTTTATTCTGAGCTTCCTTTAACTCACGTTGTAATTTGTGTAATTTTTCTTCGCGGTCTTGAAGCCTTTTAGTTATTGAACTCTTCTCGTTCTCAAGTTCAAAAACCCGTTTTCTTGTTATTTGATTCCGGAAAAAAATAAATCCAACCGATATAAATAATTGAACGAATAAGAATTTTAGCACCGGAATTTCATAATCAAACAGACTAAAAACGATAAATGCAGTTATTATATATATAATAATTATTGCCGCTGTGTATGAAGAACTTTCCAATTCGGTTCTGTTGAAAATTAGAAGAGTTATCAATAAGGCGGCGAATAATATAAAGGAATATTCAACATACGGATTTAGAGTTCTGAGAAAGTTTTGATTTAGCGCATTGTCTATAATAGAAGCGTGAACGGCTACGGATGGAAACTGCGCGGAGAAGGGAGTATTGAAAAACTGACTACGTCCTTCTGCAATCACTCCAACGAGTACAATTTTATTTTTCAACATTTCAACCGGTATATCAGATATACTTCCTCGCTTTTTCAGATGATATGACTGTAAAAAATCAACTATGGGTATCGCATTGATCGAATTTACGCCGCCCGGATAGTTTATATCAACAGTCCCTGTTTTGGAATAAGGGATTGTAATGTTTTTCGCGGGCAAATTTATTTCCACCTTGTCCCTAAATATTTTTACATCTGATTTTTTTGCATCCAGTGCTAAGCGCAGAATTTCGAAGGGGAATGAAGGAAGCGCTTCTCTTCCCATATATATGAACATAGGCAGATTTGAATCTTCCGTTAAGTTTTCATGACCGACTTTGGCTCCTGCTTCAATAAGTAATTCAAATGGCAGACTGATGTTTTCGCCGACTAAAAAAGATGCTTGTTCTTCGGTAATATATCCGAGTGCTTCCGGAAGTCGTGATTTCAGGTTAGGCTCGGCATCTGAAATTGTTTGGAAATAACTGACAAAAACTATGTTGTTGTTATTTTTGACAACGTTGCCAAGGAGAGTATCGAGCTGTGGTCTTTCATAATTGTATTCAGCTAAAGCAATATCAAAACCGATAACCTTGGGTTCGAGCTCGTTTAACACATTTATTAATAAAGCATAGTAATCGCGTCTTGCGGGCCACCCACCGAGCGCTTTTATGTCATCGTTGTCCAAATATAAAATTACAATTGATGAATCGAACTGGGTTTCTCCCCTAATTTTAAATTTACTTGCGAGAATACTGTCTTCTAATTTTCTGAAGGATGAGGAAAAAAACAGAGTGAATAATATCGGGAAAAAAATAATTAATACGGTTAATAATATTTTATTTTTCTTTTTCAATTTTACCTTTTTGTGAGGCGTTGCGGGGATAGCCAGAGTTCGGGATCCTGTTTATCGCGGTCTTTCCACACTTCAAAGTGAACCATAGACCCATTTAATGATTCACCGCTCTTGCCTATGTTATTTCCCTCTTTGATTTTTTCCCCTTCATTTACCTGAATATCTGAAAGATGCGCATATACCGTACGATATCCGTTGAAGTGATTAATAATAACAAGGTTGCCAAAAGATGGAAGCCACCAGATTGTTGATACAATCCCGTCGGCGATAGAAAAAACTTCGGTTCCGGGAGGAACGGAGATATCTATGCCGGTATTTTGTGTAATTGTTTTCAGAACGGGGTGCTGTTGATTGCCGAAACGAGTGACAACTCTACCTTTTGTTACAGGCCAGGGAAGTTTGCCCCTGCGTTTTTCAAAATGCCCTCCATCGCGCGAATACGCTGCTGATAATTCTTCATATTCAGGAGTCTGACTTTTGGCTTTTTCCAATTCTATCAATTTGGAGATTAGGTTTTGAAGGTCTGCAGCCGATTGTTTCCGCCGTTTTAATTCCTGAGCGTAACTGTTCTTGTCGCGGCGTATCTCGTCGAGCGCTTTCTTACGCGAAAGAGTATTGCTAATTATTTTTTCCTGCTCCTGCGATTTTTCCTTGATAACAATTCTTTGTTCCGATAATTGTTTTTCAAAAAGCGTTCTTTGTTTATCCAGCTCATCGTGTTTTATTCCTATCTTCTCAATATCTCTTACACGCTGCTCGGAAAATTTTTTCAGATATACGCTTCGTATGTAGAACTGATTCAGTGATTCTGAACCGATTAATAATTCCAGGTCAAAAGTACGACCGCGTCTGTAAGCAATAGCTACAAATTTTGAATATTGTGTCTTTATGAAATCAACCTGTTTTTCAAGCTCATTAATTTTGGACTTCGTTTTTTTAATTTCATTTTCCAGAGTATATTCTTTCGTGTGGAGTTGGTCGACTAACTTTCTCAGTAAATTCAGTTTTTTATCGTAAGTATCGATTAACTCAAGCGTAGATTTTTCGCTCTTAACTTTTTGCTTGAGCTTAGTCTCCCATTCGTTGATGTCCTTCCTGATTTTATCCAGTTCTGTCTGCTTCGTTTTTATTTCGTTGTCAGTTTGACCGAACGTAAGCATGTGCGTAAAAAATATCAGCGATATTATTAATAACGACCATCTCATCATTTTAAAATCATTATTCAAAATTGTCGGGAATATTAATAGCACAATTTACCGGACTGTTTAATTTAATATCATCATAAGCAATTGTCAAACTGCGCTTTTGCTTTGGGAAAATTATTCTTATAAAATGCGGAGTTGTAGTTTCACCGGTTTTTTCAAAATAATCGGCAGTTAATTCAAAAACGGAATTTCCTGCCGCATCACTTTCCCTGTAATGTGTTATGCTGCCGTTTAAGGTATTTATTCTAAGCTCCCTTTCGGGATTTTCGCTCCGGAAAATGTAATTACTTCCGGATTCTTCAAATCCGTATTTTTCAAACTGTTCAAAACTAACAGGATAAGACCCTGTTAATATGTAAATGATGTCGTCGAAATCGAATGGGAGATTAATAATTGATTCGATTGATCTTTTGTCGGTATGCCCGCGTTGGATTTTGTTCTCAACATTATTGACAAACACAAAATTTTTTCGTGTCAGCATGAGGCTTCCGACGGATATTCCAAAGGGACCTTTTAATTGTACCAGCAAGGAATCGGGTTTTTTAATAAAAGCTTTGAATTTCGTGCTATTAATTAATTCGGGAGATTCGATTGTAAGCGCGCCGCTGCCGGAAAAAGTGTTGATTTTGTCGGTCCGGCTTTGTAGTAAGTTATTCAATGCAGTAAAATCTGTAATCTTTAGTTTTGTAAATTCCTTTGCTGGTGAGCAAGAATTTAAAGAAACGATTACAATAAGGATTATTGCGAGAACAGGTTTCACAATCCTCCCTTATTAATCTTTTCTTGTAAGGGCTTATTATCTGAATTTTGTTCGAGGGCTTTTTTCCAATATTCAAGAGCTTTTGATTGTTCATCCAATTTAAAATATACATCGCCCATATGCTCAAGAACTTCCGCGCTGACGTCTCCTTCCTTAATTGCGTCATTAATATAATTTTCTGCCTGCTTATAATCGCCGAGCATGAAATAAACCCATCCGATTGTATCGAGATAAGATGAATTTTTCGGTTGTTGACGAATAGCTTCTTTTGCCATTAGTAAGGCTCTGTCTAATTGAATCCCTCGAACGCTCAAACTGTAAGCGAAATTATTTAGAAGTAAATGACTTTCGGGATAGAGCCGAAGACCATTTTCATATAAAGAATCTGAAATTGTATGTCGGTTTAGATCGTCGTACACCATTGCTAAAGCGCTCATAGCGTCCAGGTTTGTTGTATCAATCCGCAATGCTGCAGTAAGCGCGAGCGATGCGCTATCGAGCATATTATTTCTCTGATAAGAGATTCCGAGTATAAAGTGTATGCGAAAATCAGTTGAAACAAATTTTTTGGCAGTTTCCAGAACGGAAATTACCTTAACATAGTTTTTGCTGTCATAATAAGTAGAAGCTAAGTATACCCAGGCATCCGGGTTTGTATTATTGAGTTCCGTAACTTTTGTATAATTTGAAATTGCAGCGGAATCTTGTTTGTTAATTGACGATAAAATACCCAAGAACCAGTAAGGCCGCCAATCATCGGGATATTGTTGTCTGATATTTTCAAAAAGAGTAATAGCAAAAGGGGCTATCGAAGAATCTTTCTGTAAAAACGCGAGAAATATTTGTCCGAATTTCAATTGATCGTCTATTGAAACAACCTCTCCGCTCAGAACTTTGTCCAATTGCTCTGATGCATTTATGTAATCTTTCTCTATCAGATATATATGAGTCATTGCCGCGCGTGATTCAATGTCGGAAGGATATAATTCGATAATCTCTGAATATAAAATAAGGGCAGAATCATTTTTTCCTGTCGATAAATAATATTCAGCGATAGTTTTTTTAATTTCGATATTCGCAGGATCGAATTTTAATACAATTTTCAAAGCATCAATTGCTTTTTCGTTTTTACCTGATATTCTGTAAAGTTCTGCCATTTGCAGCGAAACATCTAAACTCGGTCCAAAACGATTTACTATATCCTGATAAATGTCGAGCGCTTTCAAAGGTTTTTTTAACTGGTTTAATCGTGCAAGCGTAAACCAGGCATTGAAATTATTTGAATCGAGTTTTATTACTTCATTATAAGCGCCGATTGCATTTTCAAAATCTCCTGAATTTATAAAAATCTCGGCGGCATTTAGCCTGTAATTTAAATTTTTCGGCTCGAGCTGAATAGCGTTTTGCGCGGCTTGTGCTGCAAGGGCGAATTTTTTTAGCGCAAAATAATCGCGCGATAAAGCGTAGTAAATGGCAGCGTTTTTATCGTAAAGCAAAGCTTCCTGATATTCAAGTATAGCATTGATATAATCTTCCTTTAAATCGAATACATTACCGTTTACAAAATGCTCAAGCGCCTTTTCGCGGTTGATAGTTTTCGACGGTTCAGATCCGGTTTTAATTTGCTGCTTATTTGCAGCGCATCCTCCGAAGATTAGAACTGTGACTAAAAAAAATAGTAAGTATTTCATAATAATCATTTAAAATATATCAAAACGGGCAGTGAATAACAAGATATGAAAACGGAATAATTTGACTTTGTATATTATCTTTTCTAAATTTATTCAAATTAAGTTAAAGATAAATCCGATAAAAGGAGGATGTATGATA
>CAYTID010000034.1:0-21837 GCA_964437735.1 uncultured Ignavibacteriaceae bacterium
CTTGAGGGGGTGGCGCCCGAAAGGGCATGCGAGTTCAAGTCTCGCCTCGCGCACGAAAAAAACTTGACTTTTATAGTTCGAAAGATTATCTTTAATCGACGATAATACTAATGTCCACTAATGCAAAAATGAAAAATATTCTTGTAACTTTTATCATCACTTTACTAATTGCGCTCACCTCTTCAGCTCAAGTTATTAAAACTTCATCTATCAATGCTTATAGCGATGGTACCAATATTATTTTGAGGTGGAATACTGAGGATGAATCGAATGTGGAAAAATTTTTCATTGAAAGGCGGGCTGGAACAAGCGGATCGTTTATCAGAATAGCATCAGTTAATCCTAAAGGATCCTCTTTATATGAATATATCGATCAAACCGCTTTTAAAAGTTCTGCAACAATTTATCAATATCAAATTAGAATAAAATTTTCAAACGGAAGTGCTGATCAGGAAGTCGGTCCTATTACCGTGTCTCATTCGGTCAATAGTGTGAAAAGAACATGGGGCAGTATCAAAGCTATGTTCAGATAATAATATTACAAATGTTTGAAAGAAGACAGAAAGCGACCTACAGAAGTCGCTTTTTTTATGTTATGATAATGCTAAAGAAAAAAATTATACTTGCTTCCGGTTCTCCCCGCAGGCAACATTTACTTAATCAGATTGGAATCAATTTTGAAGTTCGCCAAAGTTCTATTGAGGAACTTTTTGATCCGATAAGTACACCTGAAGAGAATGCTCAAAGATTAGCCGAAGCAAAGGCTTCTGAAATTGCAAAATATTATGACGATGCCTATATTATCGGAGCGGATACGATTGTTGTGCTCGATGGTGAAATGATGGCAAAGCCGGCTGATGATGCAGATGCGTTTAGGATGCTGTCAACTTTAAGCGGTAAAGAACATCGGGTGATAACCGGATTTGCTATATTTGAAAAGCCAAGCGGAAGATATATATCCGACACCGAAACTACGTATGTAAAATTTCGGAGTTTATCGGAAAAAGAAATTCGTGATTATATTAAGTCAAAATCACCATCCGATAAAGCAGGCGCATACGGGATTCAGGATGATTTCGGAGCAGTTTTTGTAGAAAAAATAAACGGTTGTTTTTACAATGTTGTAGGTTTTCCGCTAACAAGATTTTATGTCGATTTTATAAAATTTCAAAAAGAATTATCAACGGAATAAGGAAATTATGAACAAAAAAATACGTGTTATAGTCGCAAAAGCCGGACTTGATGGCCATGATCGTGGTGCTAAAGTTATTGCAGCTGCGCTGAGAGATGCCGGTATGGAAGTTATTTATACCGGATTGCGTAAAACACCGGAAATGATTGTCGAAGCCGCACTCCAGGAGGACGTAGATGCAATCGGTGTTAGTATTTTAAGCGGCGCCCATATGACAATTTTTCCTAAAATATTCAATCTGATGAATGAAAAAACCCTGGATAATGTTTTGTTGTTTGGAGGTGGAATTATTCCTGAACAGGACATAAAGGAGTTAAGTGATTTAGGTATCGGAAAAATATTTACTCCCGGGGCTACGACAATCGATATAGTCAATTATGTAAGGGAGTGGGTTGAGAAAAACAGAACTAATTAATTTTCAGCTAATTCAATTGTATGTGTAAACGTATCGGTATCCTTACCGGAATCCTCATCTTCATCAATCTGTTCCTCGGATATTTCAGTAATGATGGGTTTTATATCTTCATTCGCAAATTCAAATAATTCATCTGCCGAAAATATTTTTTGAAAATCTTCCGGTTTGAAAAAAACTTCAAATTTATTAGCTAATTCTTCAATTTTTTTTAAATAATACTGAGTATTTTCATCGGGGAAATTAGGATCAAATGATTCAACTGTTTTACAATGCTGGTATATTATTACATTAGCATCGTTCCCCGTGATATAATAATTAATCTTATCGCCAACCTTGACATTTTCCATTGAGTCTTTTGCCAATTCATAGACTGCGCTTCTGTTCCGCGATCCTTCTTCAACTTCCCTCAAGTACGTTTGCATCGGTTCCTTAATTGTTTCGGTTTTCATGATGTCGTGGATTTTTAAATTATGGTTTAAAATGTCCCTTCGAATCTGCACATATATATTGTGCAAGCTTTTATAGTCCTGATTCAATAAACGATCAATGCATTGTTGTAAAAAATTAGCGGCGAATTTTTCCATTGATTTAGATATTATTCCGGTTCCGCGTAAGATAATTTTATTATCATAATCGAGTGCGGCGTAATTCTTTTTCTTGTACGATAACATTAAATTATATCTCCTGGATAAGTATACTTTATACGATTCAGGAATATCAAGGTTAATTCTTTGTACAAAACTATTCTCACCGGCTTCATTTACGACGTGAACAGGTGGTACAAAGAAAACACCATCTACATCGATTATTACCGGACGTCCACCCCGTGAACTGATCGAATTAATTACCTGGTTGATAATATCCTGTCTGAAATTTTGTGCCTTCTTAGCCGCCTCAAAATCATTAAACAAAGCCCTTGGGCTGGATAAGTAAAAATAGAAAGAATCGCAAATAGATAAGATAATATTTTCGTATAATATCAACTGTTCGGGAGTAAATCTTGGATTGCGATCAGTTGTTCTGGTCGTGTTCATCACGGTCAGGAATTCTTTCAAGATCATCGGTGATATTGCTAATTTATCGGTAGCGGAAATAATATTTTCATTAATAAGAATTTTCGGGAGGATTGTTTCCAAATCTATAAGTAAAACCGGACTAAATAAACCCCTTAAAAAAAAAGTCCTTTCAGCAGTCGAGGAGAATGTAAAGTGCTGAGGGATTGGTATTGAATGTTTTCGTCGGACATACTCTCTTAAAAATATCGAATCAATTTTTGATAAATTCCCGATGTGTACAATTTCTTCAAGGAAATGGGGAAAAAATTTTGATATTTCGATAAATGGCGGAGTAAGAATATGCGTAATATACTCAAGTCGTTTGAGAGATATTAAACAATTTGTGAATGAATGTTCTAATCTATCGGATTTTTCCTGAGATGATACTTTGATGCCTTCATCCTCAAAGCCGAGATGTTCGGCTACTGTTTTTAATTTGTAATTAGATAGAATATTTTTTCCGATGCCAAAATACTTTACTAATTCATGTGTGTCTAATAACTCTCTCCCCTCAAGGCGATATAAAGGATAGTCAAAATATTTTTCAAACACCTGATAAGTCGACTCGACTTTTTGTAATTGAGAATTATTTCGTCCAATATTAAATTCGATTTTATGATATTTACACCTAACTGAAATATAAGTCAGCAATTGATGTAAATGAAAAGCTTCGATTATATCGGGATTGCGGTCTATTATTACGGCGATGAATTTCTGTATGATTTCAATTTCGTTTTTTTCTGTTTTTCCTATTAATAATTCCCATCCCGTGTTATCTGAAAGTCCGATGCATAAAATTTTATCATCAGGATGGTCGGGATTACTGTTTCTTGCGCCCGCTCTTCTTTGAATTTCCATAGTAATCTGGGCACGACGAATATCTTTTAATCCTTTATAGAAAGAAATTCCCGTTTGTATCAAAAATTGTGAAACAGGCTCGGGTTTTAGATACAAAAATGGTAAGTCTGTATAAAGTGCCGCTTTTTTCTTTGAATGGGAATTGTAATTATTGATCAGGAAATGTACACAATCCCATAAATCGAATAGTTTTTTAAAAGCAACCAAATACTGAAAGTAATTATCACCTTGGAGCTGCTTTACCCAGTATTTTCTGGTATAACCATTTAGATACGAAACATCGGACAGGTGAAAAAAAGGGTAATAATCAAAATCCTGAGAAGTGATATTGCCATTATCACGGACATAAACTCGCATTTTACTTTCTTCGATAAAATTTATCGAAACAACACCTTCCTGCGGGTTATGTCCGTATAATAGCGTTTCCGTCACAAAATAGTTATTTCTTATCTTTTTGTAGGAACGGAGTGAGCAGGTCTATCGGAACAGGGAAGATGGTTGTGGAATTTTTTTCCGATGCTACTTCTGATAATGTTTGTAAAAATCTTAGCTGTAAGGACATTGGATTGTGGCTCATTACATCTGCTGCGTCTGATAATTTCTGACTTGCCTGGAATTCACCTTCTGCGTGAATTACTTTTGCCCGGCGTTCGCGTTCAGCTTCAGCCTGCTTTGCCATTGCCCGCTGCATTTCCTGGGGCAGGTCGATGTGTTTGACTTCGACATTTGAAACTTTAATTCCCCAAGGTTCAGTTTGATGGTCAATTATTTTCTGTAGTTCCCGGTTAATTTTATCGCGTTCTGACAACAATTCATCCAATTCAGATTGTCCAAGAACGCTTCTCAACGTGGTTTGAGAGAGTTGCGAAGTGGCGAATAAATAATTTTCAACTTCGATTATTGCTTTATCGGGATGCATAACGCGGAAATACACCACAGCATTGACCTTGATAGATACGTTATCTTTTGTGATAACATCCTGAGGCGGAACATCGAACACAACAGTACGCAAACTTACCTTTATCATGCGGTCGATTATCGGAATTAATAAAATTAATCCGGGACCTTTCACAGCAACCAACCTACCTAATCTGAATATAACGCCCCTTTCGTATTCCTTGAGAATTCTAATCGCGTTTGCAAGAACAAATGCCAGGAATAAAATTATTAAAATAAAAAATGTTGGAATAATTTGCATTTAAACCTCCTATTGATTAATGATTTCTACCTTTGTAACTATTAACTTTAAATTTTCGACTGCCTGAACTTTTATTTTGGATCCTTTTTTAATTACGCCTTCTCTCGATTCAGCTTGCCAGATCTCACCATGTACCTTGACTTGCCCTTCAGGACGTAAATCGGTTGTTGTTTCTCCTGTCTCGCCGATAATTCCTTCGATACCGGTAGTAGGTTTACGACGCTGGGCTTTAATGCCAAATCCAATCGCGAAAAGAAAAAATGAAGTTGTTAATAAAACAACCATTAATATTACCTGCCAAGATATTTCAATTACTTCCAAGGTTGACTCCGTATCTATTAACATTATTGATCCGATTACAAGCGATATCACACCGCCTATTGTTAAAAGCCCATGACTTACAATTTTAATTTCTAACACAAATAAAATGATTGCAAAAATTATCAAAGCCAATCCGGCATAATTTATCGGTAAGGTATGGAGAGAATAAAAGGCAAGAATCATACAAATCACTCCCACAACACCGGGGAAAATTGATCCGGGACTATACAACTCAAACATTATTCCATATATGCCTATCATAAATAAAATATATGCTATGTTCGGGTCGGATAAAAGGTCTAATAACTTTTGCTGGAAGCTCATGTCGATATTTATTATTTCGGCATTTTTAGTGTTCAATTTTTTTATTCCTGTCGAAGTCGTAATCTCTTGTCCATCCAGTATATTTAGTAAACTTTCGACAGAGACTGCGATAGTATCGATGACATTAATTTCGAGTGCTTCTGTTTCAGTTATTGATAAACTTTTTCGAACTGCATCTTCAGCCCACTGGACATTACGCGAACGCTTTTCGCTGATCGTTCTAATAAAAGCTGCGGCATCATTGGTTGCCTTTTCGTTCATAATCGAATCCTGCTTACCTTCAAGTGATACAGGGTGAGCGGCTCCGATATTAGTTCCGGGAGCCATAACTGCTACATGAGCGGCCATCGTAATAAAAACTCCGGCTGAAGCAGCTTGTGAACCGCTCGGAGAAACATAAATAATTACAGGAATTTCTGAATTGAGAATGTTAGTTACAATAATCCGTGTCGATTTTAATAATCCACCCGGTGTGTTTAGTTTAACGATCAAACATTCGGCACGGTCTCTTTTTGCTTTCTCGATTCCCGTGTGTATATAATCCGCACTTGAAGGGTTGATTGAACCATCGACGGTAATAACGAGAACCTTCGATTCAAAATTTTCCTGAACTAATAGTGTTGAAGAACTTCCCGTTAATAGCAACAGTAGAATAGCTGATATAATATATTTTTTCATTTGTTCGTATTAATCTAATTTCTATTTGAAACATAGTTAAAATATTATACTTTTGCAAAAAGAACATTATTAACAATATTAAAAAATTTTAGGATATTTTTGAAAAAAATTCGTATATTGTAATCGTTTTGTATCAAATCAAACAGCCGCCCCAAATGAACACCGGCGTCAATTTTGATACTCGAATGTGTATCGTGTTTGTATAATAAAAATTAGGTATATAATGACAACAAGTGAAAAAAAGGCACAAGGTGCGGTAGTAATCACAGTTGAACGGTGCAAAGGATGCGGCTTTTGCGTGGAATTTTGTCCGACTGAAGCGCTAAAATTATCCGATCAGTATAATGCTAAAGGATATCACCCGCCTGTACTTATATCCAAGGACTTATGTAATGGTTGCGATATGTGCGGTTTATTATGTCCCGATTTCGCGATTTATGGTTTTAGAATTAAAAAAGATAAAATAAAGGAGTAGTAAAAGTGAAAGCTGATCCAAAAGGAGTTTTAACAGGCTCACATTTTTTAGACGGAGATCATGCGTGCAGTGAAGGCGCAATTGCAGCGGGATGCCGATTCGTAGCCGGTTATCCGATAACTCCTTCTACAGAAGTTGTAGAACGAATAGCCGAACGCTTTCCCTTGGTTGGCGGGGCGTTTATTCAAATGGAAGATGAAATTGCCTCATCAATCGCAATTCAAGGTGGGGTATGGGCTGGTAAAAAAGCGATGACTGTAACATCCGGTCCCGGATTTTCACTAATGATGGAACATATCGGATTGGCTGCAATGACTGAAGTCCCATGTGTTATCGTTAATGTTCAGCGGGCAGGTCCTTCAACCGGATTACCCACTCAACCGGCTCAGGGTGATATGATGCAGGCACGATGGGGTTCACACGGCGATTATGGGATTATAGCCATTTCACCAAATTCTCCACAAGAGTGTTTCGATCTCACAATAAAAGCTTTCAATCTCAGTGAACAATACCGTGTCCCGGTTTTATTTATGATGGATGAATGTGTCGGTCACATGACCGAAAAAGTAGTAATCCCGCCGGCTGATGAAATTGAGGTAACACCTAGAAGATTTTACACCGGAGCAAAGGAAGATTTTCTTCTTTTCAAACCCGGTCCCGATTTAGTGCCACCGATGGTTAAAGCCGGAGATGGTTATAGAATTCACGTTACAGGATTGACGCATGACGAACGCGGATATCCCAGTATGACGCTGGGTGCACAAAATAAATTAATTCCACGTCTTACAAATAAAATTAAAGCAAACACTGATAAGATTTGTGAATTTACGGAAGATCAGGTAGAAGGAGCAGACGTAGTAGTTGTTACTTATGGAATAACTTCGAGAACTGCGATCCCTGCGATTGAACAAGCCAGGAAAGAAGGAATTAAGGTCGGTCACTTGCGCTTAATTGTTGTTTGGCCCTTCCCGGAGAAAAAAATAAAAGAACTTGCCGGTAAGATAAAATCGTTCGTTGTTCCCGAATTAAATCTCGGACAAATGGTTCTTGAGGTTGAGCGAAATTCTTACGGTAAAATTCCGGTAAAACTTGTTCCACATGCCGGCGGAACAGTTCATAATCCGAAAGATATTTACGATACAATTATTAGTAGTTTGAAAGGTGAATAAAATGCAAGATGATATTTTTACAATAGAACAACCAATGCCAATTAATCCGGTTGAATCTTATCTCCGTATGGACAGAATGCCGCATATCTGGTGTCCTGGGTGCGGGATCGGCACAACTGTAAATTGCTTTGGCAGGGCACTCGAAACAAGCGGATTGGATTTAGATAAAGTTTCAATCGTATCCGGTATTGGCTGTACGGGTAGGGTCGCGGGGTATCTGAATTTAGATTCATTTCATACAACACATGGTCGGGCGATTCCTTTTGCTACAGGATTAAAATTGGCTAATCCGGGTTTGAAGGTAGTGGTTTATAGCGGCGACGGTGATTTACTTGCAATCGGAGGAAATCATTTTATTCATGCAGCTCGAAGAAATGTTGATATGACTGTTATTTTGGTTAACAATTTTATCTATGGAATGACAGGCGGTCAGGTTGCCCCCACTACACCAATATCCGCAACTGCAACTACAACACCACACGGCAATTTTGAACATCCCTTCAATCTACCTTATTTGGCTGAATCATGTGGAGCAGTTTACGTTGCACGCTGGACTGCCTATCATGTACGGCACCTGACAAAAGCGATGAAGGAAGCATTAGGCAAAAAGGGTTTCTCATTTATAGAGGTCTTGGCTCCATGTCCGACTTTATTCAGTCGTAGAAATAAACTTGGCGATGGATTAGACCAGATGATGTATTATAAAGAAAATAGTGAAATAAAACATGGCGCTGATACCAAATCTGTCGGTTTAGATTTTCAGAGTAAGATAGCAGTTGGTAAATTTGTTGACAGAGAACGACCGGATTATTTGGAATTAATGAACAAGCATTATCAGAATAAATTTGGCGATAAATATACACCATATAAAGGATAACAGGATTATTTATGGCACGAATAGAAATTAAAATCGGTGGTTTTGGCGGACAAGGTGTAATCCTGAGCGGGTACATAATCGGGCGAGCCGCATCAATATACGACAATAAACATGCAACGATGATACAATCGTTCGGACCTGAAGCAAGAGGCTCCGCTTGCAGTTCTCAAGTTATTGTCGATAACGATACGATCGCTTACCCATATATCACAACTCCCGGTATCATGATTGTAATGTCGCAAGAGGCATATACAAAATTCTCACCTGAATTGGCTCCTGAAGGGATTTTAATTACTGAAGAGGAATTAGTCAATCCGATAAACCTGAGGAAAGATATCAAGCATTATTCCATACCTGCTATACGTTTTGCAGAAGAGCTTGGGAAAAAATTAGTTATCAATATTGTAATGATGGGTTTTATGACTGCAGTGACAAAACTTATTGAACCTGAGGCAATGCGCAAAGCTGTATTAGCATCGGTCCCAAAAGGGACGGAAGAATTAAATACAAAAGCCTTTAACAAAGGCTTTGAATATGGTATTGAGATTTTGGGAAATTAGTTCAACCACCTTTAGTACATACTGATTGATAGATAATAGGTTGGTAACCGATTATTCATAGCGTAGAGCATCAATCGGATCGAGGTTAGCAGCTTTCCACGCGGGATAAACGCCAAAAATTAAACCGACTAGAGAACATACACCCAAACCGATTAATGTCCAATCAATGGGGATAATTGGTGGAACTTCCATCAATAATGCGGCTAGGTTGCCGCCAAGTATTCCCAAAACTATGCCTATGATTCCACCAACCTCAGATAGGATTATCGCTTCCAGTATAAATTGGGTTAGTATATTTTTCTTTTTTGCACCAACAGCTTTTCTTATACCGATTTCTCTTGTCCGCTCTGTGACTGAAACCAACATAATATTCATAATTCCAACACCGGCGGCAATCAATGCGATCATACTAATCAACATTATGCCCAGCCGCAAATAATAAGTCACCTCATTAAATTGTTCGATTAAAGAATCGTTAGAAAAAATGTAAAAATCGTCTTCTTCTCCAGGGGGGACTTTGCGAACAGTTCTTAATATGCCGCGGACTTGTTCTATTGTGTCATCATAAATAATTGCATCTTCAGCTTTCACCATTATATGTATATCACGTTCTTTGCCGTAGATTCTAAAAAAAGTTGTAAGCGGGATAGTTACAAAGTTATCTTGATTTCCACCGAGGCGCTGACCTTTTCGCTCAATTAAACCTATTACCGTAAACACTTGTCCATCGATTCGAATCGTTTCTCCGATAGGATAAACTTTAGGAAAAATTTTGTCCGCCACGTCCTTACCAATGATGGCAACATTTTTGCCGCTGGAATATTCATCTTCGTTATACAATCTACCGTCACTGATACTCCAGTTATTCGTAATAAAGCCATCATGATCTTCGCCGGCCAAGTTTACGTTGGGATTTGTTGCTTCACCGATAGATGATTTTACAGTCTTCCCGAATTCCCACGATTCAAGCCCAACCGCGCTTGCCAAGGTAGCATTCTCTTTAACTGCTAAACCCTGATCGAATGTAATTTTTTTTCTGTTTCGGTATCTTGCTCTCCCCGAACCACCCATTTGGAAACTTGGAAATCTCTGAATTTGAAATGTATGTGAACCGAGCTGAGTCATTCCACCTTCGATGGAATTTTTCAAGACCCCCATTGCTGTCATTACTGCGATGATTGAAAAAACTCCGACTGCAATACCAAGTAGAGTTAAGATGGATCGTAATTTATTAACCCTGATGGCATTTAAAGCCATCATAAAGCTTTCTTTAATTTCTGATAATATTGTTTCTATTGAACCGTGCATTTTTTACATTTCTTTCGGGTTATTCATATCTTAACGCATCTACAGGATCGAGCCGCGACGCTCTATAAGCCGGCAAGAAACCTGAAATTACACCAACAAACAAAGATATCAGTATGGCGACTAATACAACTGATATCGGCATCGCAGTCGGGAGAATTCTATCAGCAATCAAACTTAATGGGAAGGAGATCATCAATCCCAGCAATCCTCCCATTAAACATATGATAGAGGATTCAATTAAAAACTGGATTAAAATGGTTCTGCGTTTTGCACCGATAGCTTTGCGTATACCAATTTCTTTTGTTCTCTCAGTGACAGACACGAACATTATATTCATTATTCCGATACCGCCAACAAATAATGCAAGTCCTGTTATAAAAAATCCGACACCGGCGATTACTAGTGTAATGGCATTAAAAGTTTCCATCAACATTTCCTGCTGGTTTATGTTAAAATCGTCGGGTTGATCTGGTTTTAATCCGCGAGACTTTCGTATAATGCCTCTTAGTTCTTCTTTGACATCATCTATATTAGCAGTTTTTGCCGCACTTATACTTATCATGACGTCGCGTCTGGATCCGAAATTATTCATAAAAGTTTTAATAGGAATGAAAGCCCTGTTATCGGCAGTAAAAATACCGAATAAGCCCCCTTCTTTTTCCAGCACACCGACAATCTTATATGGCTTACCTTGGATTTTCATTGTCCTGCCGACAGGGTATTCATTCGGGAACAAATTCTCAGCGATATTGGCTCCTATAACACAAACGGGTCTGCCGCCGCTTGATTCTTCCTGCGATAAAAATCTGCCATCTTTAACCGTTGCTGCTGATGTATAAATATACTGATCGGTTGTTCCGGTAATAAAAGTACTGCTCATTACTTTATCTTTATATAAAGTAGTTCTGACTGTTCCCATATTCGGTGATATGGCATCTATCATAGTTGCCTGGCGCTCGATATCAGAAACAACTTTTAATGAAATATCTTTCCTATTTCTGTATATCCAAAAGTCTCTGCCACCCATCCATGGGAATTTTTGTATATAAAGAACATTTGTCCCGAAAGCGGAAGCACTCTCTTCAAACTTCCGGTTAACACCCTCAATAGCGGTAGCCATAAGAGTAACCGATACAATACCGATAATTATACCAAGAGTTGTGAGAACAGAACGCATTTTATTTGCCCGGATTGAAGTGAATGCGATCAATAATCCTTCTTTTATTTCATTTATAAAGTTCATTTATATTTTTTCTTCTCACTATTTCGTCTGATTCGATAAAACCGTCTCTCAGTCTGATTATTCTGTTTGCATGTTCGGCAATATATTCTTCATGTGTAACGAGTATGATTGTATTACCTTGTTTATGAATTTCCGAGAATAATTCCATTATTTCATCACCGGTTTTTGTATCGAGATTTCCGGTCGGTTCGTCTGCTAAAATTATTGATGGATTTGTAACGAGCGCTCTTGCGATTGCCACCCTCTGTCGTTGTCCGCCGGAAAGTTCATTCGGCTTGTGAGTAATTCTGTCTGCTAAACCGACTTGCTCCAGAGCTTTTATTGCCATTTCCCGGCGGGAAGATTTAGTTATCCCGGCATAAATTAGAGGCAGCTCAATGTTATGAAGAGCATTTGAACGTGCCAACAGATTGAATGTTTGAAATACAAAACCGATTTCTTTGTTGCGGATTTTTGCAAGCTGGTCGTCGTTCATATCGCTTACATTTATCTTGTTGAATTCGTATAGTCCGGAAGTAGGGGTATCGAGACAGCCGATTATGTTCATTAGTGTAGATTTACCGGATCCGGAAGGACCCATAATTGCTACATATTCATTTTTTCTGATTTCTAAATCTACTCCCCCGAGGGCATGAACTTCTTCAGCTCCCCCCATATCATAGCATTTTTTTATTTTTTGAAATTTTATTACTACATCATCCATGTTATTTATCCTGACTATCTTTCTTTTCTGATTTCTTTTTTTGGTCGAGTTTGACTTTGGTCCCGTCCTCAAGTTCACGGCTGATAGCTTTGTAACTTCCTGAAATTACAACATCGTTCTCGTTCACTCCTTCCGTTATTTCGATATATGAATCGTCAGAAATTCCTCTTTTAACTTCAGTCATTTTTGCTACTCCCTCATTATATAGAAATACGACCTCTTTTGGTGGCGTATCCGATTTTTGTTTCATTTTTTCCAAAGTTAAATTTTTTACATCCGAATTTTCCTCCTGAACATTTTCTGAAATATCTTTTTTCGGAGTTCGTATGGTAACACATTGTATCGGAACTGCAATTACATCTGTTCGGGTTTCAGTTTCGACTGTCGCGGTTACCGACATTCCCGGTCGTAGATTTATATCTTTATCGAGTATACCTATTGTTACCTCAAAATTTGTGACCTCTTCTTGTGTTCCTAATCCTCTGGTTTTTGCTGTATTAGCAATTTCCGTTACGACACCATTGAATTTTCTATTCGGATAAGAATCAATCTCAAGTCGGGCTGTATCACCGATTGAAATTAATACGATATCTATTTCTCCCACGTCTATTTTGGCTTCCATTTTTGTCAGGTCAGCAATAGTCATCACTTGAGTTCCCTGAAACTGACTGGTTCCGAGTACTCTTTCACCTTGTTCAATCCTTAATTGTGTTATAATACCATCCATCGGTGAAAAAATGGTTGTTTTTCTCAGATCTTCATTGGTTTGATTTAACGCTGCTTTTGCTTGCGCGTTTCCTGCTTTTGCAACCTCGTACGCAGTTTTTGCCTGTTCTAGCTCGGCGTCGGATACCAATTTTTTCTTGTATAAGTCTTTCATCCTGTTATAATCCGACTCGGTGCGTAAGAGGGTTGCTCCTGTGGATATAACTCCTGCTTCCATCTGGTCTCTTCGTGCTTCATAAAAGTCGGGTTTAATTTTTAATAACAGTTCATTTTTCTTAATTTGTTGACCATCCTTTACGGGGAGGAATGTTATTTCGCCGCTGACCTCAGGTGTAATGATGACCTGAACTTCGGGTTGAATTTTTCCAGTTGCAATAACATTTTGTGTAATTGTTCTTTTAACAATATTTTCCGTTTGAACAGTTATTATTGGCGTTTTCTTGCTTCCGAAGATCACCGCAACTATTATCGCTATTAAGAGTACACCTGCAATGCTGAAAATAATTATCTTTTTCTTTTTTGATTTTTTATTGTTCGCCATTTTTATCCCTTTATTACTTTGAAATTGTTCCTAAAGCGTATTCCATTTGTTTTTTTGCGAGTAAATAACCTATTACTGCATTTACTTTATTACTTTGTGCATTTATGTAATTTGCATTTGCGATCAATAAATCAAGCAGTGTACCGGCTCCTAAATTATATTTTTCTTCTGCAATTTTTCTATCCATCTCAGCCGAAAATACACTTTCTTTTGTAACCTTCACCTGTTTTTTTACCGCTTCCATATCCAGTTTGGCTTTTTGTATATCGACGCTAACCTGTCTGCCTGTCTGTTGGAGCTGGTCTTCTGCATTTCGCTGCGATATTTTTGCCAGCTCAATTGCGTTTTTGGTTTGAAATCCTGAAAATATCGGAAGTGAAAAAGTTAATCCTAGCGAAAGTGTCTTGTTGTCGTTTAATCTACGGAGTTCATCATCGGCTAAACTGTAGGAGGCGCTCGCGTTCACGATAGGTAAGTACCCGGCTTTTGCGATTGTTAATGTTGCTTCTGTCGAATAAATATTTTGTTGTGCGCTTTGGTAATCAGAACGATTATTTAATGCCGATTTATATAGTTCCTCGATATCTTGAAATTGGTTATCGAGTTGCACGAATTCTGCTGTGTCTATCTCCGTTGGAATATCAGTGAAGTCAAAAGTATGTTTAACTTTTTCATCCAGCGAGAGGAATAATGCCATATCGGCAATGGCTTTCTCGTAATTGTTTTGTGCATTTATAAGTGCAAGCTCGTCGTTGCCGGTTGTTGTACGTTGCCGGTAAACATCTGCTAATGCGGCGGCACCTACTTTATTTGTCTCTTCGATTCTCTCAAGCTGTCTCTTGCTTCTCTTTATATTTTCTTCATTAACTTTCATAAGTTGATATGTTCTGACAAGATTCAAAAATAATTGGTAAGTCTGGTAGATTGTATTCTGTTTGATTCTTGCGTAAGAATGTTCGGCAAATTTAATATTGTTATCCGCTCTTGCCACTGAGGCATAATTAGCAAAACCGTTAAACAAAGTAATATTTGTCGAAACAGATGTGGAGTAGGTATTAAACGCTGAAAATCCGGAAGTTCCCGGTATATCGATAGTCCCGAAACCGGGTATAAATCTTTGTGTTGAACCGGTTGCAGGTCTCCAATCCTGTTGTCGCCGAAAAGAACCTGAAGCGCCTAAAGAGGGGAGCAAACCGCCAACAGTTGATTGGTATGAGCTATGTTGAGATTCCAGATTATTTTTTGATTGTAAAACAGCTATGTTTTGATCGACAGCAATTTCAATGGCTTTATTCAAATCGATTACACTATTTGAAGTTTGTGAGTAGCTGAATTGAGTGATTACGATAATAAAAAGCAAAATTTTCAAATACATTCATTTCTCCGTTTTTTAAAATTTACTAAAATTAGACGTATATATGGAAACAAAGTTACATTTTCTTTATTAATTTTTTAAAAATTTATTTTTTATTTTGTGTAAGTAATTTAAGGCAGCATCATGCTCGTTTGGAATAAGTCCGTCAAGTATTGCTTTTTCTATTTCATTTTTCAATATTCCTACAATTTTCCCAGGCTCTAAGTTGCAAACCTCCATTATTTCGTTGCCGCCGATAGGGGGCTGCCAGTTACGCAGCCGGTCCTTTTCCTCAACCTCTTTCATTTTTTGTATAACTTTCTCATAGTTTCTGAGATACTGTGTAACCTTTTTAGGATTTTGAGATGTAATATCCGCCTTGCATAACATCATCAGATCATCTATCAAATCGCCTGCCTCAAACAATAATCTTCTGATTGCTGAGTCGGTTACTTCTTCAGATACCAGAACCATTGGTCTCAGATGAAGACGTATCAGTTTTTCCATGTAGGGTAATTTTTCCATCGGCAAACGAATTCTTTTGAAAATTCCCTTCATCATTCTGGCGCCGATTTCTTCATGACCGTGAAATGTCCATCCCGTTCCGGGTTTGAAATCTTTTGTTCGCGGTTTGGCAATATCGTGAACCAAACCTAAAAACCTCAGCCAGATGTCATCGGAATTTTCCGCTAATCCATCCACAACTTTTAACGTGTGCTGCAAAACATCTTTATGATGATAATCCTGCCGTTGATCTACACCCGCCATCTCATCAAGTTCGGGGAAAATTATTTTTGAAATACCGGTCAGGTATAATAAATTGATTCCGACTGACGGTTTCGGAGAGGACAAGATTTTTAAAAATTCATCGGTGATTCTTTCTTGTGAAATTATACTTAACCTCTCAGCCATTTTATTTATAGATTCGAGAGTTTCATGGTGTATCTCAAAATTTAATTTCGAAGCAAAACGGATTGCGCGTAAAATTCTTAGCGGGTCATCACTGAAAGTGCTAAGAGGATCGAGAGGAGTGCGGATTATTTTCTCCCCCAAATCCGATTCGCCTTTGAAAGGGTCGAATATTTTTCCGAAGTTTTTGCCGTTTATCGAAGCTGCCATTGTATTGATCGTAAAATCTCTCCGTGCTAAATCGGCTTTTAAGCTGCTTTTCCTGACGGTAGGATTACGGGAATCTGATTTGTAAATCTCTTCTCTTGCCGAAACGAATTCAATCTTCCCGTCCTGAAGAGGAAGCATTGCTGTTCCGAAGTTTTCATATTTGACTACTTTAACGTTCCCGAATTCTTTCGCGACACTTTTCGCGAATGCTATTCCGTCACCTATCACGGTTATATCAATGTCCTTTTCCTCTTTGCCTAAGAGAAAATCCCTTACATAACCGCCAACGACGTATGCTTCGATTTTATTCTTATCCGCAATCTCACCAATTTTGATAAGATTTTTGTCGGTGATCGCGATTATTTTTGTTTTGCCCATTTATAAAATTATATACTTGCTATTTTTTGTTCATGAATCTTGTCAACGATAAGCTGAACTACCTCAAGCGCTTTTGTGGCATCGTTCGCAGTAACCTTCGGCTGCATATCATTCAAAACTGCATCTACGAACGATTCTAATTCTTTCCGCAGTGCGTTGACTTCCCGTTTTTCCGGTTTTTCATAAACGATTTTTCTTTTTTTATTGCCTGTTTCTATCTGTCCGAGCATCAGTGTCGATTCGGCAGTTAACTCGTGTTCATCAACCAGACGAAATATTTCCGAAGTTCCCTCTGTAAAATCAAAAGATATGTAAGCGTCCTTCTGGAAAAGTCGTAATTTGCGCATTCTGTTTTTTGATATTCTGCTTGCTGTTACATTGGCGACGCATCCGTTCTTGAATTGCAATCTCGCATTAGCTATGTCGATGTTGTCGGTTACGACGCTGATTCCGTTTGCAGAAACGGATTCAATTTCGGAATTTACCAAACTCAGTATAAGATCAATATCATGAATCATCAGGTCGTGAACCACCGCTACGTCAGTTCCGCGCGGATTAAATTGTGCAAGCCGATGTGATTCAATAAATAAAGGATTTAGCTTGATATTTTCTACCGACAAAAGAGCCGGATTGAATCTCTCAATATGACCTACCTGAATTTTTACTTTTTTATTACACATTTCGATAAGCTTGTGCGCCTGCTCTGCAGTTTCTGTTATGGGCTTCTCAATAAAAATATGCTTTCCTTTTTGCAAAACCTGTTCAGCTATTTTAAAATGAGTTTTTGTAGATGTAGCGATACTTACCGCATCGACATCCTCAAGCAATTTATCGATTGTCGGATATGGTTTGGTCCCGTAATCGGAAGCGATTTTTTCAGCACGCTCGATATTAATATCATAAACACCTATCAGGTTTGCACTCCCGATATCTTTTAACATCTTCGTGTGCAATCCGCCCAAATGTCCTACTCCTATAACGCCGATTTTTAGTCTGCTCATTTTTCCTCCTGATTTTCTTTTTTGACTTTATATACTGTATAATAAACTGTGCTCATATCCGAAAGCGCTAATCCGTACACAACTTTATGGAACATGGGCTGCAACTCAGGTACATCATATTCATCAGCAATATTTGAACGATGTACCACATAATCGGCATTGCATACGGATGTAAACAATTTGTTATCCATGATATCTTTGTATGTGAATCCGTTCCTGATATATGTCAGCATTTCGGGTGATACCAATCCGGCGGCATCACATATTTTTCTGTCGGAATAAAAACCGATTGCGCCGATATCAGGCACCATAACAATATCCGTCTCCGATGTATTCGATTTTAGCCATTTGCCGATAGGTATAAAACAGTTTTCCATTCCAAGTGCGAATGCTTTGATGCTCGGCTTAATATGTATGTTATAAATATACTGGTTTTGCATCATTATTGTTAATGTAAAAAGGAATAAAACGTGAAATAATATCTTTCCGAAATTAAGCTGCCGCATTATAATCGAAAGAAAAACGAATGAATACAAAATTATCACCGGTATGATAAGAAGGAGATACCTGGAAATAATATTAGCCTGCGTTACAATGTACAAACCGCAAAGAGTGACGACCCAGCTTAACGGAACGAAATGTTTGCGTATCCATTCATTTGCCGGTTCTTCAAAAATATTTTCAATCGTTTTATAAAAGTTTTTGTTTTTGATGAGAATGAGGATTAATCCGGCAGTAAAGATTAAAAAAGTTCCGGCATCTGTAATAAAAATAGTTTTAAACAGATCTGTAATCGTCCAGGAATAATCCGCTATTCCCATACCGAGAGTAGCTTTTGCAAGTGCAGTATTCGGGACGAATGTATCGAAAGTAATTTTGGCAAAAATAAACCATGGCAAAGTGACAGCAAGCGCAATGAGTATGGATCCGATCAATTTCTTATAGATAAAATTTCTTTTTTCGGAATTTAGTAAGATATCTGTCAGAATAATTAAAGTTAATATGAATGATTCGGGTCTAAGTAATATTAGAAGCGATGAAAAGAATACTGCTTTATAGTAATTGTTTTTCAGAGAGAAATATACAGCAAGCAGCATTATTAAAACGGAAAAAGAAGTTTCCATTCCCGTGCCTGTCCACCTCAGCAGCCATGCGTTTAGCGAAAAAGTAATTGTCGCTAAGAATGAAATTACCTGATTGAATAATATATTTTGTGCAAGATTGAAAAAAACAAAAATACTTAAAACCGCAAAACTCAGGTCGACCAATTTCGAGATCAACAGCAGATCAAATCCTATAAAACCGAATACCGAAATTACAAGCGCCCATAATGGTCCGGTTGTGCCGTATGTCGGTTCGCCGGGATTGAATGAAAACCCGCCACCCGAGATTATGTTTTTAGCGTACTGGAGATATATGTATGTGTCGTCGGTTGTGTAATCAAAATGTGAGACGGTTGTAAGAATGAAAATAATAATTAACAGCAAGGCGCCTGTTATTGCAAGATATTTCAGCCAGGTCTGATCGGTCAATTTATCTCTCTCAAAAAGTTTTTGTTAATTTAATAATTCTTTAAAAAATAATTTCAATGAATTCACATTATCAAACAGATAATCGACATCCATCTTGATCACTTTTTCTTTTCCATACGAATCCCATACAACCGCGGCGATGGGAATGCCCGCCTCGTGGGCGGCTGTGACGTCGGCGACTGCGTCTCCTACCATTAATGTTTCGTCGGGGTGAACGTGGTAAAAATCGAGTATCTTTTTAATTCCTTCCGAAGAGGGCTTGTGGTTAACAACATCGTTACCTGTAACGATAAGGTCGAAATATTTTTTTATTCCAAATTTTTCGAGCGTGATGAGTGTAGTATGTTTTCCCTTGCCTGTAAAAACCGCCAGTATAATCCGTTTTTCTTTAAGAAAATCCAGGATCTCCGTCATTTCGGGATAGAGGCGGGCTAACTTTGCATGATTTTCCGTATAGAAATTTAAAAAATCGGTTAATGCAATTTCGGCGAAATCCTTGCCGACCAGCCGTTCGATGGCGATATCCTCGGGCGGACCGAACATTGCAGTTATTTCGGAAGGAGTGTGGATTTTACCGGTATACTTTTCAGAAATGTGATTGATGGATGAAAATATTAATTCGTTTGTCTGTGTTAATGTTCCGTCGATATCGAAAATGATACAAGATAGTTTCTTCATAACTGTATAAATATATTAAAATCGGAGGGAATTTCAAAAGAATTCGAGATTTCAAATGAAAGTGCGAGATTTTCTGCAATACCAATATTTTCCTGAAAAAAAAAATCCTTGACATGAATTTCAAAATTATATATATTCATATGAGCTTATTTGTTATCCCATAATACCGGTATAACAGAAGGGATGGAGTTATATTTTTAGAGGTTGGAATTATTTTATTTTTATTTTATAAACGCAGTATTGTTATAAATTTCAATTAAGCCTGGTTAGTCACTTATCTATCTTTTAAAGACAAGAATGTGACTGGCAGAGCGAAGCTTTGAAAAATCTTATAATTTATTTATTACAACGAAATTAAAGATAAGCAGTACATCGAATTCAAGAAAACAAAAGACGAATATAAAATAAGCAATGGCAATAAAAAACTGCTTAAATAAGCGATATATAAAAGGTGTAAAAACGACATATGTCGTTTTTACAGATGTTATGTGCAAGCACGTGTCTTAATATGTATTCATTTAATTGCGAGATGATAAAATGAACACTCACACATTGTTTATACCATTTCTGCTAGCCACTATTTTGCTATTGGGATGCAATTCGAATGACCGCAGAATCACCGAACAGCAGAAGCAAATTGAAACATTGAACCATCGCCTTGATTCATTGTCGGCTGAAAATGAATCCTTAGGTTCAAAACTCGAATCAATGAAGAGTGATCAGTCTTGGAAGGACTTACTTCAAAGTTTTAACGAAATAGCATATTTAACTCCCGGTGAAGAAGGATACTCTATAATCAGGACAAATCTGGGTGCTATTACCGTCAGCCTAAAAAACGTTCAACCTTATGCTAACGGTAGCCGAGTGACCCTTCAATTTGGAAATACTTTGGGTGCAACTATTGACGGTCTAAAGGCAAAAGTCGAATGGGGCAGTGTTGATTCAAAAGGATCCCCCAAAAATGAAACTGAGAGGAGCAAAGAGATCGCCCCTGCTAAATCTTTGGCCCCGGGCACTTGGACGAATGTCTCCGTGGTATTGGATGGTATATCGCCAATTGATCTTGGATTCGTACGTGTAAAAGAGGTTCATCATACTGGGATTAGACTCAAACAGGAATGACTTTTCTTCATATCAGAATAATGATAATGAAACCCACTTTCACGTGCCTGTACATAACAAGCAAAAACATGACGCTCAAACAGTGTTACCTTGAGCGAATCCCGACGTTGAGTCGGAATTCGCTCAATGCCGTTGCTCTCGACAAATTGAATTATAATAGTTCGCAACGGCAATGCATGTTTTTGCAGAACGTTAGCCGCAATGCCCAAACAACATTACTCACTATCCAAAGAAAGGAGAGTCTTTATGCAGACTCCAAGGTTCTTCTTCGCAGGATTTCTTTCTACCTGCCTCTTTTTGTTTCTTGCTTCACCAATCAACGCACAGCAATTAGATCTATCTTCTCCTGCTCGCAACCGAATCGTGATTCAGAAAAAGCTCATCACCCACTCTCTGAATTCTGATTCAACAAATCCGAGAAGACAACCCCTCGTCGAGAAATTCAGAGACTTCATAATTCCCCAAAACATCATCTACGAGTCACCCGACGGTTTAGCCCGACACTACAGGATAAACGAAACCCTCACGCTTGTGCTAATTACCGCATCTGTAAGCGGAAGGGTTTACAAATCAAGCCCGACTGCTCCACCTTCAACGCTCTTTGGGTTGCTCCGTATTCAAAACCAAAGCACCACGGGCTGCACTTATGGCTACCGTGGGTGGACCAAGTACAATATATCCTCGATAAACGACGCATCGACAATCAATGACGTCAATCAATATGTTTACTGTACGGCGAGAGTTCAAGGAACATTCGACTTCCTTAACTACGACATTTACCGTCTCGACAGCGATCCTGAACCTGCGTCTGGCACTTCTTTGTGGAACGATATTGCCGACGGTGCATTTTACGAAAACGATGAATGGGTGTCCAATCCGCCTGACTGGGAATGGTCCGATCTAAACAGTCCTGCTGATGCTGACCTCCAGAGTGCGCTCGTAGTTGATTGGTTCGGTCTCGGTTATATGGTTGACTGTGACGAAAACGATCCGACTTTCTATGCTGAATT
>CAYTID010000035.1:0-21757 GCA_964437735.1 uncultured Ignavibacteriaceae bacterium
TCAGAGTGAATTTCAATCCCGATGTAATTCCTTTTTAGTCGTTTTGCGACTACTGCTGTTGTCCCCGAACCCAAAAAGGGGTCAAGCACCGTATCATTTTCTTTTGTCAAGAGTTTAATTAATTCTTGAATGATAAATTCTGGATAAACTGCTGGATGAACATTGCCTTTAATTGTCTCAACGGTAGATTCAATTACATCTTTGCGAATGGAATTACCATAAATTTTTATTATTGTAAATCCTTTCGTTTCAATTTGCGTTAAGCGTCCGCCCGCTTGTCCACCATAGGGTAAAGCGTGCAGACCTCGAATTTTCATCCGGAAACTTTCAAGTTTCCCTTCCCTGACTTCTCTGATAACTTCATTTAATTCTTTTCTTGCTTGCTCTTTATTTTCTTTTGAAAGATGAGATTTTTCAATTAGTTCAAAATATTTCTTTCCTATGTAGTTACCAGCTGTTTTTTTGCTACCGTTCATATATTTGTCTCGGTATTCCATAAAAGCATCTTTATCAAAATAGTATTCATTTGATTTAGCAAAAATAAAAAACGGTTCTGTCGCTGAAACTAATTTGCGAGGGTCTTGCTTCGGAGTTGGATTTACTTTTACCCAAGTTAATTCGTTTATTAGTTTTGCCAATGTCTCTTTTTGAACTTGCAAAGCAAATCGGTAAGGCACTAGAAGCAAATTTCCGTTAAGATATTTATCACCAAGATTAAATACTATTGAACCTGTTTTTTTTGTTACTCTTACGCATTGTCGGAAAATTTTCATTATACTTTCAATATAGTCTTCAACGCTCTTTTCATTTCCGATACCATCACATCCTCCGTATTCTCGTTGTTGAAAATAAGGGGGACTTGTTATTACAAGGTCAATGGAATTTGAGGTAATGTCTTGCAAAATTTTGTTGCAGTCGCCAAAGTAAATTTTATTTAGTTCGGTTTCTATCATTTTTTTCTATTGCGAATTATCATTTGAATAAAGCAATTGTTCCAATGTCACCTAAATTCCTAAGCCAATATAGTGTTTATTATTCTTTTTTTCAATTATTCGTCGAGAACCGGAACAGGCAGGACCAATCGTTTTTAATCTTTCATTCGACTAACTCGTTAAAAGCACTGAGCAAGCCGCAATCGCTGCAGTTTCTGTTCGGAGTCGCCTGCTTCCCATTGAAGCAATAACAAAACCGGCTTCTTTTGATTTTCCTATTTCAGCGTCTGAGAATCCTCCTTCCGGTCCGATAAGGAGCAAAATATTTTTAGACTCTTTTATTCTGATAACATCGTGAAGGTTCTCTTCCGGTTTTGAATCTAATGTTCGATGTAATACGATTTTCAAATCGAAATTAAAATCGGAATTAATAATATCCCTAAAAGTTGTTAGTTCCTTAACTTCAGGCATATAGGACCTTCCGCACTGTTTTATCGCAGCCAAAACGAGCTTCTGCCATCGGTCGATTTTTGCGTGATGAGGAATCGTTCGTTCGGTTGTTAAGGGGATAATTTCATGAACGCCTAATTCTGTTACTTTCTCTACCAGGAAATCGAATTTAGAGGGATTTTTTAATACACCAACTCCCAAATAAAGTTTGATTTCAGACTCGTTATAATTTCTGAACGACTTTATGATTTTACATTCAGCAGTTTTTTTAATAAGTTTGCTAATTTCAACCTCATAAGCCGTACCTTTACCGTCAACTACAAATATAATGTCGCCTTCCTTTTTACGCATTACATGTACTAGATGATTATATTCGTCTTCGTCAATCAACAATGTGTCGTTAGTTATATTTTTAGGTTGTGTGTAGAAAAAATCCATAGCTCTTTAGAATGATGATGATATATCAAAAATAAATTGTCCTTGTTTAGTTTCATTTAGTGCATATTCAACTCTGAAAACTATGCTGTACGGGAGTATAAAATGTATTCCGGCGCCATAACCCTTCTTAAAGTTATTCATCAAAATGGGATCGTTATTAAACCAGACTGTTCCTGCGTCTCCGAAGATTGCGCTCGCGATTCCGAACTTCCAAACATTAAACTCCGGGATTGAAATAAAATCAATTTGAAAGTATCTTGGCTCGAACAACATGAACCTTAATTCCGCCGAACAACCAATAATATTTTCTCCTTCATAAATTTTATTGTAATGTCCGCGGATTCTTTCGGTATAACCGAAAAAAACATGTTTATAAAAAGGAATATTATTGCCTGCCGATATCGTAGTGAAGGAACGGGCTGCAAGAGTTAATCCTGTTGTTATAGGAATAAACCGGCGGTAATCAATTCCGAATTTCCAGTATTCTATATTTTTTTGCATAAGACCAAATTTTGAAACGGTTAAATTAACCAAAGTACCGAACATCGAATAATCTATTAAATCACGTGTGTCATATTTGTAACCAAGCGTGATTATCGGGAAGGCATCTTTTTCCCATGGATTTAATAACCTACCCGACTTATTCTCACTGAGCCGGATCATTTCATATTTAAGATTTGTCCATAAATTATGATATAACCCGTACCTCTTGCCCAGAGTTATTCCGGCAGTAGTAATTTTTTCAGAAAAATTTTCATCTCTTCCTTTTGCCAGAGGGCTTTTATTTTTCCCTTCCCGGTAACCCAGTGATGTTTCGAGGAACAAGTCTTTCCAAAAGCCAATTTGAGGATTATGGTAAAAGAGGAAGAGTGAAGGTTCGTATCCAAGTGTTCCTAATAGATAAATTTTTTCGTTTTTACCTCTGAAGTTGGTATGAATGATTCCCCCTCCGAAATAAAATTTTTTCCAATCTCTATCTTTAATCCCCACTATTGGAAACGGATAAATATACCAACGTTCGGAAACTTCAATGAAGAGAGTCACTTTACCTGAATCCCTTGGCACAAAATACATTTCGACGCTATTGAATAACTGTAAATTGTAAATTCTCGATTTGTCGTATTCAACATTTTCTGTGGAAAGTGTTGTACCCGGTTTTATCGCCATTTCACGCAATATAATGAAATCGGCAGTTTTGTTATTCCCGGTAATAATAATTGTATCAACAATTGATGAGTCGGAGATTGAAAAATTATTGCCGGGTGGCTCAGAATTAGTTTCGGTATTTATCTGTGCGAATGAGGAGAGATAAAAAAAAGAGAAGATAATTGTTAAAAATAATTTCATATTTTTTACAACTATAATAATCGCATATGCTCAACTTTGATGCATTTGTTGTCAACGACGGTCAGGTTATTTTCTATCGCTGACCTGACTGCCTCATCAGTACCCACTCCAAGTTGGAACCATATCACTTTGGCATTTACGGAAACAGCATCCTTAACGACCTCTGCGGCAGATTCAGGTCGGCGAAAAACATCGACTATATTAATTGGTTCCGGAATTTCCTCTAAGGTATGAAAACATTTTAATCCTAAAATTTCTTCGTATCCGGGATTTACAGGATAAATCGTATAATTTTTATCATTGAGATAACGTGTGATTTTATGGCTATCCTTTTCAATGGACGGTGAACTGCCGACTATCGCGATTGCTTTTGAAGATAACAAAATGTTTTTGACTTCGTTATCCGTTCTGGCGATTTTTATCCCTTGTAGCATACGTTCAATTGTTTAGTTCCGCGGGCGTCGTCCAGGCGTTTTACCGGAGTTGTTTTCGGAGCTTTCAGGATAATATCAGGATTAGTTTTAATTTCATTATTTATTGCTATCATCGCTTTGGCGAATGCTTCCAATGTTTCTTTTGTTTCGGTTTCAGTCGGTTCTACCATCAGAGCTTCTTTAACAATCAGAGGGAAATAGGTGGTTGGTGCATGAAAACCGAAATCGAGCAAGCGTTTTGCAATGTCCATAACCCTGACGCCCATATTTTTTTGTTTTTCACCTGAGAGAACAAATTCATGCATCGGAATTTCATCATAAGCTAATTCAAAATGATCTTTAAGCAGACTAAGAAGATAATTGGCATTAATGATGGCGTTTTTACTTATCTCATTTAATCCTTCGGCGCCAATCATCCGGATATATGTATAAGCGCGTAAAAGTATTCCGAAGTTGCCATAAAATGTATGTACTTTTCCAATTGACTTTGGTCGATTATTTTTGAAAAAGTAGCCGGTATCATTTTTTTCTACAGTTGGAACAGGAAGGTAGGGTAACAGGCGTTCGCTTACTGCTACTGGTCCGGACCCCGGTCCGCCGCCGCCGTGGGGAGTTGAAAAAGTTTTATGCAGATTTATATGGACTGCATCAAATCCCATATCTCCGGGACGAACTAATCCGAGTAGCGCATTCAGATTTGCACCGTCCATATACATTAAAGCGCCCACATCATGTACTAGCTTTTCTATCTGAACGATATCGCGCTCAAAAATCCCGAGAGTGTTCGGATTAGTAATCATTATTCCTGCGACGTCTTCATTCAAATGTTTTTTTAAATCTTCTATGTCGATAGTACCACCCTTATTTGATTTCACGTTTACTGCCTTAAATCCGGCTATCGTCACTGTAGCGGGATTAGTTCCGTGTGCTGAATCGGGAACGAGTATGGTGTGTCTTGGATTACCTTTATCGCAATGATAAGCGCGAAACATTAATAAGCTTGATAATTCACCCTGCGCACCCGCCGAAGGCTGTAAAGTTATTCCTTTCATTCCGGAGATTACTTTCAGATAATTTCCCAGCTCAAACATTATGTGGAGCGCCCCTTGAATCATGTTTTCAGGCATATAGGGATGTATATTAGAAAATCCTTCCAGCGAGGAAGTTACCTCGTTAAGCTTTGGATTGTATTTCATAGTACAGGATCCAAGAGGGTAGAAACCTTTGTCGATATGATAATTAAGTGTTGAAAGTTTGATAAAATGACGGACGACTTCGTTTTCACTGATTTCAGGGAGACTTGCAAGTTCAGACCTAAGAAATTTTTCAGGTATCAATTTTTCTTTCGTTATTTCAGGTACATCCAAGGCGGGGAGAGTGTAACCAATTCTTCCCGGTTTGCTTTTTTCAAAAATTAAGTTTTCAGACATATTAAATTAGTTTAAGTTTTTTTAAGGCTTCGTATGCGGCTGCTTGCTCTGCTTCTTTTTTATTTTTGCCGCTTCCTGTTCCGTATGGTTCACCGTTTATTATTACATCGACCGTAAAAATTCTGGCATGGTCAGGTCCCTCTGATTTTACTGTATTATAACGAGGAGCTCCGTTTCCGATTGATTGAGAATGTTCAAGCAATAAGGATTTATAATTTGTATCGTGTATGACAACGGTTTTAAGCCGCATTGCCGATAATATACGTTCGGTTATAAACTTTTTGACCGGTTCAAGACCGCCATCAAGATAAATAGCACCAATCAGAGCTTCAAAACTATCCGCTAATATTGTCTCTGACCCTTGATTGAGAGTTTGGCTTGCGCTATTGCTTAAAAAAAGAAAATCCAAAAGTTCCAATTCTCGTGCGTATGCTGCAAGCGCTTTACGATTTACTAAGCGTGAGCGGAGTTTTGTCAAATCGCCTTCGCTGGCGGTTTTGAAATTTTGAAATAAATAATCACCGACAACCATATTAAGAACCGAATCGCCGAGAAATTCGAGTCGCTCGTTTGATTTTAAAAAATCATTATTTTGAAATTGTAAGTAAGAACGATGGGTAAATGCCTGATAAAAAATTTCCGGATTAGAGATTGAATATCTTACTATCTTTTGAAATTTTACTAAATCAATTTTGCTGAATATATCAACATTTTGAGAACTAACCCGGCTTGTTGAATCCGGGTCCTTTTTTGAAAAAATATATTGCCAGAGATTGCTAAGATTCTGACTGATAAATCCCATTATTAATTATTGTCTGTAAATTTGTTAAATAACAAAGATGCGTTATGTCCCCCAAATCCGAATGTATTGCTTATGGCTACATTGACTTCCTTTTTAATTGCAATGTTCGGGACGTAGTTTAAATCACAATCAGGATCAGGGTTCTCAAGATTAATAGTTGGAGGTATGATACCTTCATTAATAGCTTTTATGGCGGCGATGGCTTCGACACCACCTGCAGCTCCAAGTAAATGTCCAACCATTGACTTTGTTGAACTTACATGGAGTTTATATGCATGATCACCGAAGACGGTTTTTATTGCTTGTGTTTCAGTTCTATCGTTATGCGGAGTCGAGGTCCCGTGAGCATTAATATAATCCACATCAACTGGTTTCAAACCTGCGTCTTGGATACAAATATTCATTGATCTGACTGCACCCTCGCCACCGGGTGAAGGCGCTGTAATATGGTGTGCATCGCCGGTGAGACCGATACCGGAAATTTCAGCGTATATCTTTGCTCCTCGGTTAACGGCATGTTCCAATTCCTCTAGAATGATTACCGAACCCCCTTCACCCATAACAAAGCCGTCGCGTTGCGCATCAAAAGGGCGACTGGCTTTTTGGGGATCATCATTTCGCGTAGACATTGCTTTCATGGATGTAAAACCGGCAATGCCAATAGGACAAATTGAAGCTTCCGAACCGCCTGTAAGCATGAGGTCAGCATCACCCCGCTGAATTAACATAAAAGAATCTGCAATGGCATGGGAGGCTGTTGCACAAGCTGATGTGGTTGCATAGTTAGGACCTTTCAGACCAAATCGCATTGACATATAACCGGCGGCGATATCGGCAATCATCATCGGTACAAAAAACGGGCTCACGCGGTCAGGTCCGTTATCAAACAGTTCTTTTACCTGACTAAGATACGTCCACATTCCACCGATTCCCGAGCCGAAAACCACCCCGATACGGTTACAATTTTCATTTTCGAATTTTAATCCGGAGTCGGAAACAGCCATCTCAGCGGCAGACATTGCAAACTGAGTAAAACGGTCCATCCGTTTGGATGTTTTTTTATCGATGTAATTATTCGGATCGAATCCTTTTACTTCGGCTGCAATTTTTGTGTCGTATGCGGAAACGTCGAATAGAGTAATTTTATCTATTCCGCTTTTACCCGCTATGATGTTGTTCCAATATTCCTCAACGGTTAATCCTAAGGGAGTAACAGCTCCCATACCCGTTATTACTACTCTGCGATTTGAATTAAAATGTCCCATTGGCATTGAACAAATATTTTATGATTTTATTTTTGAATTTAAGTAGTTAATCGCATCGCCTACGGTCCCGATTTTTTCGGCGTCTTCATCAGGGATTCTGATACCGAATTCATTTTCGAATGCCATAATTAATTCCACTGTATCCAGTGAATCTGCACCGAGGTCGTTCGTGAAAGATGCTTCAGGCGTTATTGCGTTGTCTTCAACACCCAATTTGTTCATTATGATTTCTTTTACTTTTGCATTAACGTCGCTCATTGTATATCTCCTTGTTGTTTATTATTAGTTATAATTTATTTAAAAAAATTACATATTCAAACCGCCATTAACATTTATTACCTCACCGGTAATATAATCAGAATCAGGCATAGACAAAAATTTTACTACTTTTGCAATTTCAGCCGGTTGGGCTGTCCTTTTTAAAGGAATTGCATCCGTTAACAATTTTCTTTGATCTTCTGTTAATTTTGAGGTCATTGGTGTTTCTACATATCCGGGGGCAATTGCGTTAACTTGAATGTTTCTCGAAGCAACTTCTTTTGCGATAGATTTTGTGAATCCGATTATACCGGATTTCGATGCAGAATAATTTGACTGGCCCGCATTTCCCATAACTCCTACCACCGAAGATATGTTAATGATTTTTCCCGATCTTTGTCCCATCATTTGACGGATAGCAGCTTTTGTATAATTAAAAACACTCTTCAAATTTACGTTAATAACTAAATCCCAATCTTCTTCCGTCATTCTTAACAGTAATGTGTCTTTAGTTATTCCCGCATTGTTGACGAGTATATCCAATCTTTTAAAGTGACCGATAATTTTATCGACTGAGTCATGAGCTTCGGCAAACGATCCTGCATTTGAATGAAACGCTATCGCATCGACCCCAAGAGCTTTTATTTCAGTGACGGCAGCATTGAGATCTTCATCTGATGCTATGTCTGTAATAGCGATATTGGCTCCGGCTTCTGCTAATTCAAGGGCTATGGCTTTTCCGATTCCCCGAGCAGCGCCTGTTATTAATGCAACTTTATTTTCTAACGGTTTCATATTTTTTATTTTGAATATAATTATTTCTTTTACTAATCAACTCTGCGTAACCTCTTCACCCAAAATATACAAGAATTCTTCTTTACATGCATCAATAAAATTTTCAGGAAGACCTTTTTTAGCCGTGCAGCAGGGTTCAACATCCAGAAGGTAGTCGTCATATGTTATTGCTCCGTTTTCGAGTACAATCGGAAACGCGATACAATAAAAGGGTTTATAAGTCCATTTGTGGTGTCCATTATCGACTGCCATCATTTGCAGAACACATAATCCTTTTTTATTTAAAAATACACATTTATTATTGTGAATGTTTGTTGAGTCGCACTGTCCATCGGCGAAATCGCTATCTTCTATTATTTTATTTTCAAACCATATTGATTCATCCTTTGTTTGCGAATCATCCATGTATTGTTTGATTGCTTCAGTCATCTCGATGATTTTATCTTTTTCATCGAAACTTAAAAATACACCACTTTTGCAGCAGGAACCAGTGCATTGGAGCGGGGAAGTGTTTTTTTGAAAGCCGATCTCAAAAATAGTTTCATCGATAGCAATGTTGGTAAAATTCAGTTTTTTAATTTCCATAATAAGCTTCTAAGGTTTGAATATCTTCTAATTTATCTGCACCGAATGTTTTAACATTCCCATCGATTCTTTTTGTAAGTCCTTGAAGAACTTTTCCCGGTCCAAGTTCTACAAAAACATCCGCCCCGTGTCCAATCATATTTCTGATAGAAGTTTCCCATTGCACAGCGTTAGTTAATTGTTCTGAGAGTGAAATACGAATTTGTTCAACGTCTTGTATCGGATTTCCTGATACATTTGTATAAACCGGTATATTAGCGTTTTGAATTATAGTGTTCCGGAGCGCTTTTGTCAAACCCTCTCGTGCCGATAACATTAATGGCGAGTGAAATGCTCCGCTGACCGGAAGTTCCTTAACCATCTTTGCACCGGCAGCTTTTGCGAGTTTCATAGCTTCCTGAATTCCCAAGATCGACCCGCTTATTACAACCTGTCCGGGTGAATTAAAATTGGCACATTGTACAATTCCTGCTTTACTTGCCTGAGTACAAATATTTTCAAGTTTTTCAGATTCCAGTCCGACCACTGCAGCTAAAGTTCCTTTTTGTTCTTCACCTGCTTTTTGCATTAGCTCGCCCCGAAGGCGGACAAGTTTCAAACCATCTTCAAAGTTAATCGAACCGGCGAAAACAAGTGCAGTATATTCCCCGAGCGAATGACCGGCGGTAAAATCTGCCCTTAAATTTTTAATGACACTTGCGAGGATATAACTATGCAGGAAAATCGCCGGCTGAGTATTTTTTGTTTGTTTTAATTCCTCGTCAGGTCCTTCGAAGCATATTTTACTAAGCGAGATACCTAATATTTCATCGGCATTTTGAAACAATTTTTTTGCGGTGGAATTATTCTCAAATAATTCTTTTCCCATTCCGACGTATTGCGATCCCTGTCCGGGAAATATGACTGATAATTTGCTCATATTATTTATTTTTTATAATCGACCGACCATTTTAATAGGAGAGCGCCCCAAGTATAACCGGCTCCGAAACTGGCGATAGCTACTAAGTTTCCTTTCTTTAATTTTCCTGCAACCCACCATTCAGATAAGCAAAGCGGGATTGTTGCCGCCGTCGTGTTGCCGTATCTGTCGATATTTATCATTACTTTCGATTTATCTAATCCCATTCGTTCGGCAGCGGCATCAATAATTCTGAGATTTGCCTGGTGCGGAACAAAGAAATCAATATCTTTACCCTTAAGATTATTTCTTTTGAGAATCTCTTCTGATACGTCTGCCATACCAACCACGGCTACTTTGAAAACAGATTTTCCGTCCTGATAGATATAATGCATTCCCTTATCTACGGTTTCATGTGTAGGCGGATTAAGGCTTCCTCCTCCGCGCATATTCAAATATTGTTCGCCGGTACCGTCTGAATAAAAAACATGATCAAAAATTCCGTATCCGTCACCTTCAGAGGGTTCGAGTAATACCGCTCCAGCCGCATCGCCAAATAAAATACAAGTATTGCGATCTGTATAATCCACAATCGAGCTCATTTTATCCGAGCCTACAACGACAACTTTTTTATATTTTCCTGTTTCGATAAGTTGAGAACCGACCATCAAAGCGTAAAGAAATCCTGAACATGCAGCCGATAGATCAAAACCCCACGCATTTTTTGCGCCGAGTTTTCGTTGTATTACGGTTGCGGTAGGGGGGAATAACATATCGGGTGTCACGGTTGCTGTAATAATAACTTCAATTTCTTCGACACCGATTCCACGCTTTCTAAGCAAATCTTCGATTGCTTTTACACCCATATCCGAAGTTGCCCCGTTTTCAAGTATGCGCCTTTCGGAAATACCTGTTCTGGTTTTTATCCACTCATCAGTAGTATCAACCATCTTTTCAAAATCGGCGTTGGAAAGAATTTTTTCGGGAGCATAGTGACCGACTGCAGTTATATTAGCTAATATTTTTTTATTATTCATTAGATTTAATTTTTGACATCATTTGAGCTATATGCTCATTAATTTTAAAAGCTGCCATTTCCTCGGCTCTGTAAATCATATTTTTTATGGCTTTTGAAGTGGAACTTCCGTGCCCGATTATAGATACTCCGTTTACGCCGAGCAATGGTACACCACCGTATTGTTGATAATCGAAATCCTTAAGGATTTTTTTTAAAGTCCCGTACATTAACCCGACCCATATTTTTTTTAAAAAACTACTGGCAGCGTGATCTCGGAATTTTGCTTTGAGCAAACCCAAAACACTTTCAGCAAATTTCAACAATATGTTTCCGACAAATCCATCACACACAATCACATGTGCTGTCCCTTTGAGGATATCTCTTCCCTCAATATTGCCGATAAAATTTACCGGAGCTTCTTTTAAGAGACGGTGGGCTTCGAGTGTTAATTCATTTCCTTTTGTAGATTCTTCGCCTATGCTTACTAATCCGACTGTCGGGTTATCGTATTTCAATATTAAATTTGCAAAGATACTTCCCATCATCCCAAATTCAACGAGATGATGCGGTTTGCAGTCGACGTTAGCCCCTGCATCAAGCAGTAAGCAAGTCCCTTTTTCCGAAGGGAAGAATGTACCGATTGTGGGGCGGCTGACGTTTTTTACTCTGCCGAGTATCAAAGTTGAAGCCGACATAACCGCTCCTGTATTACCGGCACTAATGAAAGCGTCGGCTTTTCCGTTTTTGACTAAATTCAAACCGACACTGATTGATGAGTCTTTCTTCTGCTTTAGTGCGGCGGTTGGTGAATCGCCCATATCTATTACTTCGGTTGCATTGATAATGGAAAAATCGAGACCTGAAGTATCATGTTTTGAGACTTCGGCAGATATATCTTTTTCGCGACCGGTAAAAATAACGTGAAACCTGTTGTTGCTTTCCCTTAGTGAATCTAAAGCTCCCGCCACAACATTTGCTGGAGCAAAATCTCCACCCATTGCGTCAACAACAATCTTTATTTTGTCTGTTTGACTCAAAACAGTTTAATTATTATTATCGATCCGGCGGTTTATTTTGATTCTTTCGGAATGATAATAGATCTGCCGCTATAGTGGCCGCAGTTGGGGCATGCGCGGTGTGTTAATTTCTGTTCATGGCAATTAGGGCATTCACCGATAGGAGGTACCGAAGCTTTATAATGTGTTCTGCGCTTGGCTCCTCTTGTTTTCGAATGTCTTCTTTTTGGATTTGGCATTTAATATTTCTCCGTTTATTTATTTTTATTATTTTCTTTTTTTATTAAATCCGACAAAGCTTCCCAGCGCTCATCGGTTATTTCATTTTTACAATCGCAATTTTGATCATTCAAATTCGTCCCGCAACTTGTACAAAGGCCTTTGCATTCTTCACTGCAAATTAATTTAATCGGAACACTTAAAACCATATAATCGCGTACCTCATCGGCAAGATCGATATAATTAGTGTCAGGATTGATCAGGCGTACATCCTCTGAATTATCATCAGTTGCCAATCTGCTTTTGTATTGATATAGGAGTTCGTATGAATTTCTTAATTGTTTTTCAAATTTGTTTAAACATCGGTCGCACTCGAAACTACCTGAAGAATTAAGTTCTACCTTAAGGAGAAATTGATTAGTAGATTTATCTATTTCGGCCTTAACGGCTATAAGATTACTAAATCTGTTGTCTAAGCCTATATTTTCAGCATCCGTTTGAAAATTATATTGATGAATTCCCTCCGAAAGGTTCGAAATATTTATCCTGAGATCAGACTTCATTAAATAACCTTTTTCATACCCTTTCTGCGAGTTCAGAGAACGATTAACTTAAAATATTGATTAAAAAATAGTTAAAAATCATATGTTTTTACTAAAAAACACATAAAATATATGGAAAAATGGTATGATAGTCAAGGGATGGGACTTAAATCCCTGCGGCAACTTTTATCCCGATTTTTTCAGAGCTTCCGCGCCACTAACAATTTCAAGCAATTCTTTTGTAATCGATGCTTGTCTGGCTTTATTATAAGATAATTGCAGGTTCTGCATCATTTCATTGGCGTTTGTGGTTGCATTTTCCATTGCCGTCATGCGCGCTCCCTGTTCGGCGGCGTTTGACTCGAGTAAAATTTTCCAAATCTGAAAATTTAAATACTTTGGCGTTAGAGCGTCGATTATTTCTCTACTGGATGGTTCGTATATATAATCTATTGAAGCGCTATCTTCATTCTGTGTTGATTGTTCGATCTCTACAGAAGGAATTGGAAGAATTTTGTCGATGACTATTTTTTGCTGAACGACAGATTTAAATTCATTATAAATAATTTCTACTTTATCGTACTTGCCCGATAGATATGCCCGCGTGATTTCCTGTATAATATTTTTTGCATGCTGGAAATTCAAGTCGTGGAAAATGCCGATGTGTTTGCTGTCGATTTTATGATTGCGCTTATTAAAGAAATCGTATCCCTTTTTTCCGACGTTTATTAAATGTACGTTGCCTGATTTTGTCAGATCGGAATAATTAGCGTTAATATGCTGAACTGCCATACGGATTATATTGGAGTTGAATCCGCCGCAAAGACCTCTATCCGCAGTAACTATAATAAGAGCGACATTTTTCAACTCACGTCCGACGAAAAAAGGATTTTCATTTCCAGTGAGATTTGCAGAAAGAAGTTTTAGCAATTCCTTCATTTTTTTTGCGTAGGGGCGGGCTGATATAATAGAATCCTGAGCACGACGCAGCTTTGCAGCCGCAACCATTTTCATGGCTTTGGTTATTTTTTGAGTATTCCTTACTCCTGTAATGCGACGTCGTATTTCTCTTAAAGTTGGCATATCTGATTAATTTATTTAATTTAAACTATCTTGAATGAAGCAACGAATTCCTTTATAACAGAATGTAACTTTTTTGTAAACTCTTCCGATAAGTCCTTTTTCTCAATGATCTCTTTTAATATTTCCGTATGCTTCAAGTGAATCATTTCAAGTAATTCTTTCTCAAATCTTTGAACTTGCTCAAGCGGTAATTCGTCTAAATATCCGTTAGTTCCTGCAAATATCATGACTACTTGTTCCTCTATAGGACTCGGCACATACTGTCCCTGTTTTAACAACTCAACCAATCTGGAACCTCTTCGTAACTGAGCTTGTGTTGATTTATCGAGGTCGGAACCGAATTTAGCAAACGCTTCCAATTCTCTGTATTGTGCAAGGTCAAGACGAAGTCTTCCTGCAACTTTTTTCATAGCTTTAATTTGAGCATTACCACCGACACGTGAAACGGAAATACCTACATTGATTGCAGGACGAACGCCTGAATTAAATAAGCCGGGTTCAAGATAAATCTGACCGTCGGTAATAGAAATAACATTTGTGGGAATATAAGCTGATACGTCTCCGGCTTGAGTTTCGATAACAGGTAAAGCTGTCAAACTACCGCCGCCAAGTTCTTCACTTAGTTTTGAAGCCCGTTCAAGTAAGCGTGAGTGGAGATAAAATACATCACCGGGATAAGCTTCGCGCCCCGGAGGTCTGCGTAAGAGAAGAGAAACTTGCCGGTAAGACTGAGCATGTTTAGATAAATCGTCGTATATAACTACTGCATGTCTGCCGCTGTCTCTGAAATATTCTCCTAAAGTCGCACCCGAGTATGGGGCAATAAATTGCATAGGTGAAGGATCACTCGCATTAGCCGCGATTATCGTTGTATACGGCATCGCGCCTTCTTCTTCCAATTTGGCAACAACCTGAGCGACAGTTGAACCTTTTTGTCCGATTGCGACATAAATACAAAATACAGGCTTTATTCCTAATTCTCTGGCTCTTTCGGTGTGTGTAAATTTTTGGTTAATAATAGTATCGAGGGCAACGGCAGTTTTTCCGGTCTGTCGGTCTCCGATGATAAGTTCGCGCTGTCCTCGCCCGATCGGGATCATCGAATCGATCGCTTTGATTCCGGTTTGAACTGGTTCTTTCACAGGTTGTCTTTGAACAACACCGAGAGCTTTTCTTTCGATCGGAAGATATTTAGCAGTTTTTATAGTACCGCGTCCATCAATAGGCTGCCCCAATGGATTGATTACTCGTCCAAGCATTCCCTCGCCTACAGGCATTGATGCAACCCGTCCGGTTCGTTTTACTGTGTCTCCTTCTTTTATATGCTTGCTTTCACCGAATAAAATACAGCCAACATTATCTTCTTCAAGATTTAATGCCATACCATAAACATTGTTCGGAAATTCAACAAGTTCACTTGCCATAACTTTTTGGAGACCGTATACTCTTGCAATACCATCGCCAACCATTAAAACAGAACCGACTTCATAGGTGTCGATCTCAGTTTCGAAATCGGCGATTTGTTTTCTCAATATTGCCGATACTTCTTCAGGTTTTATATCTACCATTTTATCCTCTAAAAATTTTATTTATACTAATGTGCCTGACTTACTAAACTGCTCTTTTAATATTTCAAATTGATGTTTTATTGACCCATCCCAGACATTGTCGCTTATTTTTATAGTGAATCCACCAATAATGGAATTATCAGTTTTAAACTTTATCCGAATTTTTTTTTTCGTAATCGTCTCAAGCCGAGCGATCAGTCGTTTGGTTTGCTCATCGTTGAGGGGAACTACGGACGTGACCTCAGCACTCACAATTCCTCTTTTTACATCTAACAATTTGTTAAACTGGAAAATTATTGCCGGAATAATATTTTCTCTTTTCTTAGTAATAAGAAGAAGCAAAAATTTCAGAGTAACATTGTCGATCTTATCTCCGAAAAGCGTTTTTACGGTTTTTTTCTTTTTTTCAACATTAATAATCGGACTTTGCAAAAAAAGTTTTAAATCTTGCGACTGGTGAATCATATTTTCAATCAATACAAAGTCTTTCGCGATTGCGTCGACTTTGTTTAATTCTTCGCCAAGCATCAAAATTGCTTTTGCGTACCGTTCCGCTGCTTTAAATTCTATCATACTTAATTCTTTGGCATTTCGTCTAAGAAATTATCAACAATCTTTTTGTGTCTACCTGAATCAAGATTCTCATTTATGATTTTTCCGGCAGCTTTGATTGCCAGATCAGCAATTTCGGAGCGCAAACGCAGCAATGCGGCCTCTTTTTCTCTCTCGATTTCCAACTTTGCTTGTTCAACCAACTGGCGGGATTGAAGCCGTGCACCTGTAATGATATCATTCTTGAGTTTTTCACCCAGTTCACGCCCCTCTTTAATCAATTTTTGAGATTTTTCTTCAGCTTCTGAGAGTTGTTTTTTATGTTGCGCTAACAGTTGCTCAGCATCCTGTGCTGCTGTTTCTGCCCGCTCAATAGAACTTCTGATGTTTTCTTCACGAGTTTCAAGAGAATGGAGTAACGGTTTCCACGCGAATTTTCTCAAAATAACTATTACTAAAAGAAATGTTATTATTGTCCAGATTATTAATCCGGGATTTATTTCTAACATCTTGGTCTCGGATTAAATTATTATTTTGTTGCTAAAATAATACAAATAGCGAGTGCAAAGAATGTAGCGCCTTCGATTAAAGCTGCTGCAATTAACATTGAAGTTCTTACTTGTCCGGCAACTTCGGGTTGTCGTCCGCTTGCTTCCATAGCGGCTGCTGCAAGTTTCCCGATACCGAGTCCTGCCCCTATTACTGTTAATGCTGCGCCGATTCCGGCTGCTAAGTATCCTAATGCGTTGGCTTCCATTTTATATCTCCGTTTTATTTATTGTTATTTATTTGTTAATGTGAATTTTCTTCTTGACCTGAAGCTTGCATACCAAGCCCCATAAATAAAGCTGTTAATATAGTGAATATATATGCTTGTAATAATGCTACAAAAATTTCCAGCATATTAATCCCGATTACAAAAGCGATCGGAATGGGTGCTATCCAGATAGTTTTAAAGATAAATATTAATCCAATCAACGAAACTATCACGATATGGCCGCCTGTCATGTTTGCAAACAAACGGATGCAAAGTGCAAACGGTTTTGTGAAAAGTCCAAGTATCTCGATTGGAATCATGATGGGCCAAAGAATCCAATGAACTCCCCCCGTTAAATGTGCGAGGTAGTGTTTGATTCCCTGTTTTTTTATTGCCGAGGCTTGTATCATAATAAAGGCAATTAGCGCTAATCCGGCAGTGACGCTGATATTGCTTGTTGCCGTCGAACCGTATGGCACTAAGCCGATTAAGTTCATAGTTAATATAAAGAGAAAAGTTGTTAACAGGTATGGCATGTATTTTACGCCGTCTTTTCCCATGTTCGGAATTACAATTTCATCGCGCGTAAATACGACAAGAACTTCAATAAAATTTCCAAAACCTTTTGGAATTTTCCTTTTTGAATTTTGGCGGGCGGCGGTGATTGCCATTACTACCAAAAGAAAAGCGCCGAACCATAAAAAAACAACATGTTTTGTGATTGAAAAGTCGATATCTATTCCGAAAATATTTATCGGAGGAAAGTGAGGAAGTTCAAGATGTCCGAATGGAATCTCTAATTCGCGGGAATCTTGTACATGGTGTAGAAGCTCAGCAAATAAATTTCCTGATTTTTCCCCGTGTTCTGCCGCCGAAATGTGGGAATTTGCTGAATTTTGTACTGAAATTTTTAATGTATCTGTCAGAGAACTGATTGTTGATTCCATTTATATTATTATGATGATTTTGAACGAACTTTTTTGTCTATAAAAAGCACTTCAAATATAAGAAAAATTGTGTAAAAAATAAATAGGGTAATGATAAATGAGTATAAATGTATTTCCAGGACTTTGATAACTATTACCATACTCACTATTAGAAATAATAGTCTGATACCTATTCCGCCTAACACGGCTTTTAAAAATCTGCTCATTGATTTATCAATGCCCATATCGATAGAGATATATCCCAGTATAGCATTAATTACATTTAACAAAAGTCCGGCTAAAATACCCGTAATGATATCGCCGGAAAAATATTTTAATACAGGATAGCTCCCTATTACAATTGTAATTAATAATATCAGAGAAATTTGTTTTAAAAATGTAAGATCGTGCTTCATTTTTTTTTTGACGATTTGTTATTTTTTTTTTCTAACTCGGAAACCGATTTAAAAAAATGATAAAAACCAATTGCTATTCCTATAACAATTCCGGCAACCATAATCCATGGCGGTGTTCCGAATTTTTCATCTGCCCATTTACCCAATAGAAAAAATATTACAACAATAGCTGCTAATTGAATTCCGAGTACGAGAAAAGGTGTCGCTTCACGGTAGGCGTTTATAAAACTATTAAAATCATCAAACTTCATTAATAATTATTCTTCGGTTTTTGTCGAAGTTTCGGGAATTGTGTATCTGTTTCCGGTCATCGAGCAGTTACCGTCAAAAACGGCTCCTTCATCGATCACGAGTTTTGTCGCCCGGATATCCCCGTTAATAATTGCTTTTGACTCAAAGATTAATTTTTCCTGTGCAGAGATACTCCCCCGGATTTTTCCTCCGACTGAAATATTTTTAGCAGTAATAGAACCCTCAATCTCCCCGCTGGTACCGATTGAGACTGTCTCACTTGCGGCAAGTTCACCTATAATCCTTCCGTCAATTCGTATATTACCACGGCTTATCAATTTACCCTCGATAACCGTTCCCTCACCGATTAAATTTAATTCATTTGACTTATCACTTTTCATTTTTATTTTCCTTTACTTAGTTGTCAAAAGATAGTTTCTTGGATCTAAAATCCATCCGTTTTTCCAAAGTTCAAAGTGTAAATGCGGGCCCGTACTTTTTTTTCCTGTATTTCCAAGCAGCGCTATAGTTTCGTTTCTTTTAACAGGTTCACCTTCGACTTTCAATAGTTGTTTGTTGTGTTTGTAAACGGTAATAAATCCGTTACCGTGAGCAATGATCATCATATAACCATAATCATGCGACCAATCGGAAAAAATAACGGTTCCTGAAGCTGCAGCAATTACCGGTAAACCCTCCTTAGCGCTTATATCGATCCCTAAATGACCCTCATCCGGAAGAAAAGATTTCGAGATAAAGCCTTGAACAGGTAAAATTATCGGGAATTCCGGAGCTCCAATATCTAAATCTAAAAATTCTTGCCCGTGAGGAAATTCTGTTTGCTCTAATTCGAATACCGGTTTTGTTTCAATATGTTCATAGTCGATTGCCGGTTCCTTGTAAGTTTCAGTTACTTGTTTGGCCGGGGTTTCCGGAATTTGTGTTAATAACAAACTGTCTTTCTCTGAAATTTTTTCCCCTAATGCTTTTCTTAATTGCAAATTATATTGTCGTAATCCGATAATCTCTTTTAATAATTCATTCAATTTTTTTTGGATGTCAATAATTTGTTTTCCGTATCTATTTTCAAGTTCAGGATTTGAGATCGGCAGGTAAGTATTGAGGGGTGTATATATAACTAATACAATTGATGTTAAAAAAATAATACCGACGAAGGAAATTATCAATAGTGATAACCCGATTTTTCCGACTTCGAAACTTTTTGTCCTCTTTGATTTATTGCCGGGGACGAATAGTACCGTGGATTTATTTTTATCCTTTTTAGAATGACGTGTGGATGGCATTTATACGAAAAATTCTTTCATTTTCTATCAAATTCGTTAAAAATATACAGAAAATTGCATCGAAAGTCAAAGCATATTTCATGTATGGTTTAATATCGCAAATCTTAATAATGAGATTGGTGAAATAATTTTATTTTGTCGAGTGTCGGAGAGCGTATTTTATTATCTCTTCAGTCGTGATTTCGGTTGAAGAGGTTTCTTTCAAAATCTGACGGATAACTTGTTCGGCTGTTGACCGAGAATAACCGAGTGATATCAAAGCGTTCAAAGCATCTTCACGCATTTTTATTTGAGGTACTGAAAGCGATTGGTCGATAGTTCCAAGTTCAGTTTTTCCGATTTTGTCGCGCAACTCGACTACTAATCGTTCAGCAGTTTTTTTGCCGATTCCCTGAATAGAAGTTAAAGCGGCAATATTCCCGTGTTGAATTAAAGTTTTTAATTCTTCTGCATTCATACCTGAAAGAATTCCTTGTGCCATTTTAGGACCGATTCCTGTAATGCTGATTAACATCTTAAACATATTCCGCTCAGATTCGGTAGCAAAACCGAACAGCTGAAGCGCATCCTCGCGGACATGTAGATATGTAAAAACCTTAACAGTATTTTGAATTATGCTCAATTTTTCAAAAGTAGATAATGATATATTGAGGAGATATCCGACGCCGTTTACATCGATCACTAATTCAGTCGGAGATTTTTCTGCAATTTTACCTTGAAGATAAGAGAACATTTTTATTCCTTTTTTAGATTAGGATTTTGTTCGATAAACGATTTCCAGCTTTTATATTTTTTCGAACCGGTTATTTCGCCATTAAATGTTATATGAAACGAATGGCAAATTGCTACAGCAAGAGCATCGGTTGTATCGTAATGTTTTGGGGCATCAGGCATTCTGAGTATCGATTTTACCATGTATTGAACCTGCTCTTTAGAAGCGGCACCGTTTCCCACTACCGATTTTTTAACTTCACGGGGAGAGTATTCGGTTATAGGAATATTGTTCAGTGTTGCGGCTAACATTGCTATGCCCCGTGCTTGTCCGAGTTTTAATGCCGATTGAGCGTTCTTTCCATAAAAAGCAGTTTCGATTGCGATTTCGTTTGGTGAAAATTTTTTGATCACTTTATTTAGTGCCACAAAAATATCGGACAGACGGTTCGGCATTTCGGTTTTGTTAGTATTCACAATCGCATCACAAGCAAGTATTTTCAATCTGCCATTTTGGGATTCAATTATCCCGTATCCTGTTATCATTGTTCCCGGGTCAATGCCCATGTAGATTAACTTTTGATTTTTACTGTCGCTTTTGGTCACTTTGTCAGGAAAAGAATTTTGTTATGAATTATATTCAGTTAAAAATTTATCGTCAATATCAAAGTTCGGAAAAACATTTTGTACGTCCTCATGCTCTTCCAGGGCTTCGACTAATTTTAGTACTTGTTCAGCTTCTTTACCCTCAACCTTAACCAAATTTTCAGGAATCATTTGTAATTCTACAGAATCAATTTTTACATTGTTTGTCTCCAATGCTTTTTTTACTGGTTCAAAATTTTCCGGAGTCGTTTTTATTTCGAAAACTTCGTCTTCAATTTTCAAATCGTCTGCACCGGCTTCCAGAATGATGTTTAGAATTTCTTCTTCGCTGTAATCCGATTTTGAAATCTGAATAATTCCTTTTTTATGAAAACTCCACGCAACAGATCCCGCAGTTGCTAACTTCCCTCCGTTTCTGTCTAATAAATGTCTTAATTCCGATACTGTCCGGTTTTTATTGTCGGTCACTGAATCAATCAGCATAGCAACGCCGGCAGGTCCATAAGCTTCGTAAGTAAATTCCTCGTAATTTACACCCGGAAGTTCTCCGGTTCCTTTCATGATAGCTCTCTTAATATTGTCGGCAGGCATGTTATTCGCTTTTGCTTTATCAACTGCTAAGCGCAGTCTCGGATTTCCGTTTGGGTCTCCGCCGCCGGATTTTGCAGCAATAGTAATTTCCTTAATAATTTGTGTAAAAACTTTTCCTCTTTTGGCGTCAATGGATGCTTTTTTTCGTTTAATAGTAGCCCATTTTGAATGTCCAGACATAAATTTCTCCTTTATAAATAATTATCTTAAGTCTCTTATTTTAAGTTGAGGGAATGTTTCGCCGTTTTGATTTGCGCCCGCCCAGTCATTTTCTTGTATGGAATAGACGATTTCCATATTATTCGGCGATTGTTCAACTCTTTTCTTTAATTCACCAAGATTAAATCCGATTGCGTCGAATGTAAAACTATTTTGACGAACTTTCATGCGTAAGTGATTTTTACCTACAATCCGTGGTACAGAAGCAGTCATCAGATTTTTACTTAAAAAAACCGGTCGGGTATTTCCCGGTCCGAATGGTGCAAATTCTTTCAAGATTTTTAAAATTCTAGGCTGGATTTCATTTAACGAGATTTCGGTATCGATGGAGATTTCCGGGATTAATAATTCAGGATTCATTAAT
>CAYTID010000036.1:0-21558 GCA_964437735.1 uncultured Ignavibacteriaceae bacterium
ACAAACAACAAACTGTCGAACCGGTCAAGCGCCCCGCCATGACCCGGAATCAGGCTTGATGAATCTTTTACTCCGGCATCCCGCTTTAAAAGTGATTCAACCAAATCGCCAACTTGTCCGAAAACTCCCACTATCAAACCGATAATAATTGCATCAAATACCGAAAGATAATTTAACATTAAAAATTTAGCAGTCAGAGAAGCTAATACTGCAAATACAAAACCGCTTATTGCACCTTCCCGCGTTTTTTTCGGGCTGACTCTTTCAAAAAACTTATGTCTCCCAAAAAATTTTCCACCAAAGTAGGCAGCCGTATCACAAATCCATATTATTGCAAATATTGCAACAATCGTATATCCTCCCATGAAATAAATATTTTTAACAACGGTTTCGTTTATACTTAATTCGCCCGGAAAAAATTTGTATACAGGAAAATCATAGGGAACATAAAGCTCACGCAAGCCTACTAATGTTCCGAATAGCAACGGCACATAAAAAATTCCCATAAATGTTGCCGAAATGTTCTGTATCGCCGAGCCGTTGTTCCTGAACAATTCTATAATGAGAATTAATATTATTGTAATAATGAAAATTATTAATATTAACTGCGATTGAGACGGGAATGCGATGAATAAATCCAGCCCTTTGAAAAAATCGGCGATAAAGCTTTGAATCCTGTTATGAAAAAAAGATAGAATAATTGCAGTGCCCGAAATAAAGCCGATAATTTTCTGCGGATTTGCCCCTTTGGCTGCAGTTAAATCGTAAAATTCCCTTTGAGCATAAAAGGAAGAGACCAATACAAATAAAAGAAAGTATATCCCTCCGTAAATCGAAACTAATACAATCAGAGGAATACCGAAAAGGGCTGTCAGAATGCGTACAGTTAAGTTATTCAAAGGAACAGGTCCTATTCTTCATCCTCATTTTCTTCTGTGCTGAAGAGATCCATTTTTTTGATATAAACCTGCGCTTCAGATAACCTGTCCTTCGGGACCATGACGTTAACAATAGCCATGTCGCCCACTATCATGAAATAAGCGTGATCTCGTTGCGAAAAAACCAGACATGGAATTCCTGCCCCCTCAAGATTGGCTTTTATCATCATAGCTTCATAATCCGTGCTGGTTGTAAAAACGACTGCCCAATTTTCTGCAATTTTTACATGCTCATCGGCATTGCAAAATATTTTTCCATCGCGTTCAACAGCGCAATCAGCACAAACCGCCTTGTTACATACAACACACATCCCCATCGCTTCGGTAGGGCTATGGACTTCACACATCACGTCCTCATCGTCACCAAGGATTTCCGTTCGTAACATTCCGCAATGCGAACAAAAAAGATTCTGATCGAGCAGCAGTTCTTCGCAGTGAAAACAATATGTCGGATCTCCTGCGGCAAGTTCATAATTACAATCCGGACAGATTTGGCTTCCTTCAATGTACTCTAATCCACAATTCGCACAATATGGCATAATAACTCCTATGTTTTGATTTTTAATTTTAAAACTTTACTTACTACTATAAAATAATACATTGAGATGAAAAATACTATTGAAAAAAATAAAAAAGTAAAAATTAACAATGATTTGGGCATTTCTGTCGGGTTACCGGTTATTAAATCATTATCGCCGTAATTCAGATGAATTGCAATTATAGCAACAAAATTATTAAAAAAGTGGGCTGCGACAGGAACATAAATGCTGTTGGAATGGAGAACCAAAAATCCGAGGTAAATTCCAATCACCGATAAAGGAATAAACGAAAAAGGATTCAAATGAAAAGCGCCAAAAATAATTCCGGTAATTACAACGGCTCTCCACCTTGTAAAATATTTTTCCAGAACACCCAGCACCATTCCTCTGAATAATATTTCTTCCGAAATTGCAGGAACAATTGCAACAACAAAAACAACGAACAACAATTCCTCGGTATTTTTTGAACCTGCGATTATTCGGTATGCATATTCGATATATTCCTTCAACTCATTCAATATTGGTTGCAAGGAATGAGGAATCGGAATTTGCTCCTGAAAAATCATATATACCTGCAGGAGTTGGCTGAGTGAAAATATTCCCAAGAAAGATAGCAAAACGAGCAAAACCGAAGTCCCGTTAAAACGGAGAAATTCCTTTACATGTAACGTTGCCAGTTTTGTAAGCAAAAGGGTCGGTATCAGCAAAAATGTGATCTGACTGAAAACTGTCATCCACCTTATTCCTGTAATATTCTCTGCGCTGAAGTTGCCAACCAGGAAAAAAGTGAGAAGTCCTCCGATGATTTGATAACTTGTAAATAAAACAATCAGTGATATGAGTGTGAATAAGATCGGAGATATATTGTAACGGTCCAAAAATGTTAAACTTTGCGGAGCTTGAGCCGTTTGATCTTCGCTGCTGTTATGTTGATATAAACTATCGGACATCAGATCTGTCTTTTATCATGGCAGCTAACAAAGGTATCATAATTTCATGATGACCTGTAATGTTATAACCCTTGCCGCCGTCTTGAGTCGGTCGCGAAACGATATTCACTGACGGTCTGTAATGTTGTAACATATCAAAATTGGCGGTGGTAAATCCTTTTACTTTGTGTCCAAGATTTCTTGCAACCGTAAGAGCTTTTAAAAAAACTTCGGGCATAACGACTGCTGAACCGAGATTCAAAACAACTCCTCCACCTTTTAAATCTTTCACCACATTACAGAGTACTTTAAAATCGCGGTACGACATTTCTCCCGTCGCCGCACCATCCATGCTCGGCTGCTGATGAATAATGTCCGTACCGATCGCAGCATGAACAGTTACCGGGATTTCATTTTTTACACAAGCGGATAAGATGCTATAATTGATGTTGGCTGCTTTTGAGTGGATCAATTCCAGACCGAGAGCTTCGCCGTATCCAGCATCTGATTTTTTACTATACTCTTTTAAGACATTATTTATAAACTCGCCTGTTTCTTTCGCCATACCGAAGGTACCGTCAATAAGATTAACCGCCACATCTTCAGATGTTTTGCCCCACATAGCGGTCTCCACATCGTGAATAGCCGAGGCGCTGTTCATTCCCACGGCGGTAATAAATTTATATTTTATTAAGTCAATTAGGACGGGCGAAAGCCCCGTTTTAATAATATGCGCACCGATTAAAACTATGACAGGTTTATTTTTATTCCGGGCTTTAATGATATCGTTTACGATAAATTTTAAATTTTGCGCAGCTAAAATATCGGGCAATGATTTAATGAATTCCGAAAAGAGCGGCTGATTTGTGCTGATAACACGCGCAAATAAATCCGGAGATACTTTGCTTTTCCTTTTTCTAATTGAAATTGTTTTAACATTTTCAATATCGATTTTTTTATATTTCGACATTTACTTTACCTTTGCTTCGATTTTACCTTTTATGCCTGAGTACTCAACCAGTTCAGCCGAGATTGATCCAATCAAAATTTTCGATTCAACCTTGACAGGAATTTTTTTATCGTCGTCAGTTAACCAAACGTGAATTACCCCTTCGCTCTTGAATAATCCGCCCGCCTCAATAATAGGCTCGACAATCACACAATAGAAAGTTCCGGCTTTGACCTTTATTTTTTCACGTCCGCGAAATCGAACATCAAGATTATAGGTTGTATCTTTATAAAAGTTTTTTAGTTCAATGATACTTCCTCCGCGCATTTCGCTGTAATCGATTATCCTCGTATAATAAAACGCTGATACTATGTCGTGAACAAACGGTTCTATCGACACAGTATCCTTGGTTGTGATTGCTATTTTTTTCTCGTGATTAAATTCAGCTTTAAAATCGCGTTTGTACCCCCCTTCTCTTATGTATTGCTCAAAACTCCAAGGGAAAATCCCTTCAGCATCAATTACTGATACGTACTTATCATCTACTTTATAGAAAGTTGAGAAAAATGGTAAGGAATTAACTCTGAACTCGACACGATATGATTTTCTCCCCATCGGATATTCATATTTCGGAATTTCCATAACTGCTTTTCCGGCGGTTATGAATCCATATCCGACATCAAAAATCAATTTTTCGCCAACATCGAATGCCGGATTGTTATGTTTTGGGTAAACAAACTTATTAACGGTATCCGGGGAAATCTGTGTTGGCTTTGATACACTTACAGTATCCTTTTTATTTAGCGGGGCGTCAATCATGGATTTTGTCGAATTTTCTTTTTTCTTATCCTGAGCAAACAGATAAAGAACGGAAAAAAGTAAGATTATTAAAGACATTATAAAAATTCTATGAACTAATAACGTCATTAATTATTCCTTTCTTAATTGGTATAAAACCGATTTATATATTTCGTCAACACTTATCGTATCCATACAGTCACAGTCAGTTCTTTTATCTAAACAGTTCTTGCAATTTATTTCTCGATTAACAGGTTTAAATATTGTTTTTTTATCAGTGTATGGTCCCCATCGCTCAGCGCTCATAGGAACGGAGAGTGGATAAAAGCCGATAACGGGTGTTCCCACCGCAGCCGCAATATGCAAAGGACCGGTTGAATTTCCAATAAACAAATCAACTATCCGGGCAAGCGCTGCATATTCACTCAGAGTCAATTTGTCAACAAGTGCAAAGGTATTTTTACCTATTCCGCATGCTGAATCAGACACAATTTTTTCCTCCCCTTTACCGCCGGTAATTATTATTTGCGTATTTTCCAATTCAGATATTTTGCGACCAAGTTCAATAATTTTTCTCAGACTCAGATTCCTTGATGAACCACCTGAGCCGGGATGAATAATTACCAATTTATTTTCGTTTTCACGATTAAGGTAAACGCCAAAATTCTTTAATTTTTGTAAAACCGCTATAGAGTTTTCATGATTAACTTTCAACCAAGGGGAATTTATTTTAGGTATTTTACAGCCAATGGCTTGCAGCAGGCTAAGGTTGTATTCTAATTCATGTTTTTCAGCCGTTTTCCTGTGTTCGTAAACCCTTTTATTAAAAAAAATAGAGTAATATCTGTAACCCGTACCGACTCTGATAGGAATGCCCGCAAGCCAGAGGAGTTTTGCCAATCTGAATCGTGGAAATGCCGTGATCGCTGCATCAAAATTACCGGCTTTAATTCGTTTTAATATTTTAAAGAACGGCATATAAATATTATTTTCATCGTACAATATTACATCATCAATGCCGGGATAGTTACGCACAAGATCAGCGGTGTATTCACGGGTCAGCATTGTAATATGAACATCCGGAAAGTTCTGTTTTATTACATCCGCCATCGGAAGTGTTAAAACCACATCTCCTATCCGGTCGGTCCGAACAATCAGAAATCTCCGTAATGTGCTCATTCAAATATTATTTTTAAATAATATAATTGAAAAGCGGTTTATTTGCAAAGTAACGGGTGTATAAATGGATCTCCTGAGGCAGTTTTACTCTTCTTCAGTATTTTCCGAAAAAATATTTTCTGTTTCAATATATTTTTTCTGGTACAAAAGTTCATTATGGTGATTAAGGTAAGAGCTTATATCTTCTCCGCGGCTGCTGGCTTCCTTCATAAGAAATTGATTGTGCTCTAATTTTTGTTTTACATCCTGACGATAAATTAACCTGATCGTGTCTTTTGCAATTTGCAGGGCATCTCCTTTTGTTATCACGGTTCCCGTTTCGTGCCATCTCCTGCTGAGTTCATATTTGCTGAATATCAACTCTGCTAAAAACGATTTTATGATTTCAATTTCCGTTTGTGAATAATTCCCTGTTTCAGAGATATTCTCAATTATCAGCGCAGTATCAATGTTTTTATCCGATTCCCTGATTGTCTTAATATTTTCAAAAATTATTATTGTTATCTTGTTGAGAAAATTTTCAGGCAATATATATCGTAAAACAAAATCGGCAATTTCATTCCCTCCGTCAATAATTGCATGCAATAAATCTTTTTCCCCATTGGGGATTTTTGTTTGAGCAAGTTTCAAATCGGATATATCGCTACCGGTTTTTATTGCCGCCGGCTTCGGTTCTGAATCCTGAAGGTTTCTGAGTGTGTTAGATTCAGGATGTGTTAGTTCCATTGAAGCAACATTTTTTTCCTTCTTCACATATTTATCAAGCTCCTGATGAAGCACCGATTCGTATAATTTATATTTTTCGGAAACACTTTTTATATAAAAGTGTCTTTTTATTCCATCCCTCATTTTAGCTATGGTTTTTATTATCGTATGCACAGCTTTGGCTTGTCCTTCAGGTGTTTTCAGGTAACCCTCGCGTTCAAATGTTTGTGCTATAAAATCGACAAACGAAACGGAATTTTTTACCAGATTCAAAAATTTTTCACCGCCGTATTTATCAATGTACGAATCCGGGTCTTCACCCGGAGGGAGAACGGCAACTTTCACATCGAGATCGTTTTCAAGTATTAAATCTACACCTCTAAGTGCGGCTTTTGAACCGGCTGAATCGGCATCATACACGATGGTTATATTTTTTGAGTAGCGTGCAATCAAGCGGATTTGTTCGATCGTCAATGCTGTACCGCTTGATGCTACGACGTACTTGAAGCCCTCTTGGTACACTTTAATCAGATCGATATAACCCTCGACTAACAATGCATTATCGTTTTCCCGAATTTCTTCCTTTGCGTGCGATATTCCATAAAGAACTTTACTCTTATTGTAGATCGCTGTTTCGGGAGAATTTATATATTTACCGAGTTTATCATCATCATATATTTTTCTGGCACCAAAACCAACTACCCGTCCTGTGGCAGAAAAGATCGGGAACATTGCGCGGCCCCGGAAATAATCATAATATGTTCCGTCTTCCCGCCTTCTAAGAAGCCCCGCTTTCATTAAAGTGTCAATAGAAATGTTTTCCGATTTAGCGTAGTCAACCAGAGTATCCCAACCATTAAATGAATAACCAAGTCCGAATGTTTTTATACTTTCCTGTGAGAAGCCTCGTTTACGAAAATATTCAAGAGCTATTTTACCTTCTTCAGATTCTGTAAGATTTTTATAGAAAAACATTCCCGCCATTCGGCAAGCCGAATAAAGTTCTTCCTGTTCTTTTGCTTCGACATCATCCTCGGATGTATATTCGGGGAGCAAAATACCTGACCGCTGGGCTAAAGCTCGGACTGCTTCGACAAACGAAACTTTATCGATATCCATTAAAAAGCTGATAATATTTCCTCCCGCCCCGCATCCGAAACAGTGATACATCTGCTTATCGGGAGAAACATTGAACGACGGAGTTTTTTCGTTGTGAAATGGACAAAGTCCTACATAATTTTTTCCTCTTTTTTTAAGTCGAACATATCCGCCAATTAATTCAATAATATCGTTTGCAGAGCGAATTTCTTCAATTTTTTCTTGTGGTAATCGCATTTATTTTAGTTTTAATGTTGAATGAATTTACAAAAAATGATAGTCCAAAGCAAAGATATTGACATCCAGCAGGTGTTTTGATATATTATCACGAATATTTCATTAACAAGTCAAAATTATAATTAGTATGAAAAACTTCATTGCCGCTTTACTTTTATTTTTATTCGTAACAAAATCGATATCATCAGATAACGAATATTATTTCCGCTTTATGATAGAAAATAATATAGAACTTGATAAATTAACCGACATTATATCTATAGATAATGTTACCGGTAATCAGGTTTATGCTTATGCTAATGATGCGCAATTTAAGATATTCCGTAATTTAAATTACAGTATCGAAATTCTTCCGCACCCAAGCAGTTTGTATTATCACGAGATGGCTGATTCTTATTCAAAAATGCAAAGCTGGGACAAATATCCGACCTATCAGGCATACCTTGCAATGATGAGACAGTTTGAAACTTCCTTTCCGCACCTCTGCAAATTAGATACTCTCGGTTATTCAGTTCAGGGGCGTCAAATATTAGGAGTAAAAATTTCAGATAATATAAATTTAGATGAAGACGAACCGGAATTCCTCTATACTTCGACAATGCACGGGGATGAGACAGTCGGTTATGTATTATTATTAAGATTAATTGATTATCTATTAAACAATTATGGATTAAAGACTCCCGAAGGTCAAAGGGTAACTAGTTTAGTAAACAATTTAGAAATTTGGATAAATCCTTTGGCAAATCCCGATGGCAGCTACTGGCAGGGCGGTGATACAACTCTTAACTTTGCTCGCCGGAATAATGCAAACAATATCGACTTAAATAGAAATTTTCCCGACAGGATTACGAATCCCAATAATACTACAATCGGAAAACAACCCGAAACAAAAGTTATGATGGAATTTGCGGCGAAACGAAATTTTGTGCTTTCAGCAAATTTTCACGGCGGCGCTCAAGTTGTAAATTATCCATGGGATAACGGCGCAGCAAGCGGAACTTACTCAGCATCGCCAGATGATGCATGGTTTATTTACGTATCGCGAAAATATGCATCTCCAAATCCTGATATTATGACAGGTGGTTTTACAAACGGTATAACAAACGGTTGTAAATGGTATGTTATTAACGGAGGAAGACAGGATTGGATTTATTATTGGCACGGCAGCCGAGAAACTACGATAGAGTTATGGAATACAAAAAATCCTGCCGGATCAGTTTTACCTCAGAGATGGACGAATAACAAAGAATCTTTATTAGCTTATATGGAAGAAGCTTCTAAAGGAATACGCGGAATAATTACTGATTTTCATACAGGTATGCCTATCCGCGCAAAAATTGATGTTGCAGGATTCTCAAATGTTCCGGTGTTTTCAGATTCTATAGTCGGAAACTTCCACCGACTTCTTTTACCGGGAACTTACAATTTAATAATTTCATCCGACGGATTTTATAAAGATACTTTATATAATATCAATGTTACCGATACAGGGGCAACAAGATTGAATGTAAAATTAAGAAACGCCGCCACGAATATATCAAATTCATCCGCCTCGAAGCCTGAACATTTTACGTTTCTGAATAATTATCCAAATCCATTCAATCCTTTAACAACGATAAATTATGAATTATCCTCCGGTAGTTTTGTAACGCTAAAGATTCACGATATCTTAGGAATGGAAGTCGCAACATTGGTTGAAACGTTTGAAGATGCCGGGTATAAATCTGTGCAATTTGACGGAAGTAAACTCAGCAGCGGTGTTTATTATTGCAAACTTACAGCAGGTATCCTTACAAAAACTAATAAACTTTTATTGATAAAATAAAACTCCGATCAATTATACATCCACTTTTTCGGGTTCATCCACTTTCTTGTTTTTTCTCTTACGCGTAAACGGTTGTTCCACAAATGGCGTCGGTTCCTGTTCTTCCTCAACGTCGGGGTATGTGAAAATATCGTATTTATAATTGCGAAGTATTATTTGATTACCGGCTCTGCCAACAACATATTGCGGCAATAGCGGAATTTTTCCCCCGCCGCCGGGAGCGTCTATCACATAATATGGAATTGCCAAACCTGAAGTATGACCCCTCATCTTATCCATTATCTCCAATCCTTTGCTTACAGAAGTTCTGAAATGATTTGCTCCTTTAGTAATATCGGCTTGGTATAAATAATAAGGTTTAACGCGGATAGCGAGCAATTTGCGCATTAATTCAAGCATCACATCAGGATCGTCATTAACCCCTTTCATTAAAACAGCTTGGTTTCCAAGTGGTATTCCGGCATCGGCTAATAACTCACAAGCTTTTTTTGCTTCAGGAGTAACTTCCCATGGATGGTTAAAATGTGTGTTTATATATATTGGATGATATTTTTTTAACATCTTTGTAAGTTTCGATGTAATTCGCTGTGGCAAAACACAAGGCATTTTTGTTCCAAGTCGTATAATCTCAACATGCGGAATCTCCCGTAAACCTTTCAGTATTTTTTCCAACATGTAATCGGTCAACATTAAAGGATCGCCACCCGATAATATCACGTCGCGGATTTCAGGATGTCCGGCTATGTAATTGATTCCGTCCTGAATATATTTCATATTAATTTTTGTCGAATCCCCGACTTTACGCTTTCGTGTACAAAAGCGGCAGTACATTGAACATTGACTTGTCGTCAGGAACAAAACACGATCGGGATACCTGTGCACAATGCTCGGGACAGGACTGTGAGAATCTTCAGCGAGCGGATCTTCAGGTAGACCGTCGTACTCAAGTTCAACTTTATCGGGTATACATTGCAGCCAGATCGGGTCGCCGGGGTATCTTATTAAACTCATGTAGTATGGATTGATACGGATATGAAACAGCTTATTTAATCTTTCTGCCATTTCATTGTCGAATCCAAATCGTTCTACTAAATCTTTAGAACTGTCAACACTTTTTCTAAGCATTTCTTGCCAGAGTTCCATTTTTATTAATTTCCTCCGAAATTATTTTTCATATTTTTAAAGATATTTTCCATATACTATCAGATCGTCCCCGACCTTATAATAATCTTTAATGCGTGATAACTCCTGATACCCCACACGCATGTAAAATTCGCATGTTGATTTATACTTCGGCTGCGAGGATGTTTCGGCTACGAGTAATCTTCCGTTCATTCTCTTGGCCTGATCCTCTGCAAACCTTATAAGCTTTTTTCCTATACCTTTATTCTGAGTTGACGGCTTTACGACGATCCAATAAAGATCATAAGTTCCTTCAGTTAACGGAGTCGGACCGATACAAATATAACCTGCAACCGAACCGCCATCTTCGGCTGTATATAAATCATAATCCTTCTGATCGGGATTGTTTAAGAAAGTATCTATTAATTCAATTGCAACAGATAATTCTTGATCCGAAAAGAAATCCGTTTCAATAATAAGTTGTCTAATTGGCGCTTTATCTTCTATTTTAAGCTTTCTGATGACCATTTCTTCTCTCAAACGCCAGATCAACAATACTTTTTATCATCGTCCCAAACGTGTATCCTGCCGCTTTTGCAGACCTGGCAAAACCTGCATCAGCCGCAATATCCGGATTCGGATTTACTTCCAAAATATATGGTTTATTACTTTTTGTTAACCGAAAATCAACGCGCGCATAATCACGGCATCCTACTATTTTATATGCTTTTAATGCTAACTCTTTTATCTTTTTTTCAACATTTTTCGGCAATTTTGCCGGACATTTACCTTTAGTGTTTTCGTATTCCATCGAACCTTTCATCCATTTTGCATTGTAGGTAATTATTTTGTGATAATCACTAGGAAGTGTTGACATATCAATTTCCGAAATGGGAAGAGTCACAGGATTGTGATTGCCTAATAGTGCCACATTTAATTCCCGCCCGTCTATATATTCTTCAACAAGAGCTGCATAATGAAATTTTGAACATATAAACTGCACTTTTTCTTTTAACGATTTGATATTGTACACAACGGAATCACTACTGATACCGACACTTGCGTCTTCTTGTGAAGGTTTGACTATCAAGGGATATTTTAAACCTTTTTTTAACTTGATATTTTCCGGATTATCAAATAGTTGATATTTCGGAGTCGGCAATCCATGAAACAGTAACAAATCTTTTACTTTGGCTTTATTCAAAGCGAGCCCCAAAGCCATTGGAGGCGCGCCTGTATACGGAATTTTTAAAAGTTCGTAAATTCCGGCAACATGAACTTCATGTATTGCTTCATTACCGATGCTTTCGCATATATTAAATACTACATCGGGTTTCTTTTTCGTTAAAAAATTTATCAGTTTAATGATATCGCTGTTTACGTTATAAAGTGTAGTAGTGAATCCGGTTTCCAAAAGGGCTCTTTTAATGTCGTTCATTTCATCAACGACACCTGCTTCCGACATATCAACAAACGATTCGAGATTTTTCAATGAAGGATTTTCTGTATCAAATCCATACGCTGAGGATGTAACAAATTGTTTTCCTTCGGGTGTTGTTACCGTGGGTTCATTATATAATATTGCTACATGTATTTTTTTCATTCAACACTGTTCTATTTTGTAAATTATAACGCTCGATAGCAGACTGAAGCACACTTTGAATTAATTGGTTGTACGTCAATCCGGCAGCTCTGGCGGCTTTTGGAAAACACGAATTGTCTTCCGGCTTTGGCAGGATACCGGGAAGCGGATTTAATTCCAATATGTTTGCGTTACCTTCCGAGTTCAATCTTACATCAATCCTGCACCAATCCTTACAGCGCATAATATTGTATGTCTTTAAACAGATATCTTCAATCTCGGCTTTTAATACCGGAGATAACTTTGCGGGACACTCAAAAATTTCCAAAGGAGAATCCGATCGATCCCAAATCCATTTCGCTTCGTATGAATATATTGGATTTACTCCATCAGGTAATGTATCAAATTTTATTTCAACTATCGGAAGTACGTTCTTTTTTTCGCCGTTTCCGAGAATAGCTACTGTAAATTCCCTTCCGTCAATAAATTCCTCAACGATTGCTGATTGACCGTATTGTTCTATTGTATACTTAACCTGATTAACCAGCTCATCCCAATTATTGACTATGGATGAATTATAAATCCCTTTACTGGATCCTTCGTGTTGTGGTTTAACAATACTTGGAAATTTTACAGAAATACCAGCCAGGTCCGAAACCTTCGAAATCAGGCTAAATTTAGGAGTTGGGATACCGTGGTAGGATAAAATTTCCTTCGTCCTGGCTTTATCAAGGCAAGTTCCTAACGTAAGTGGGTCTGAGCCGGTGTAAGGAATTTGGAGAAGGTCAAGAATTGCAGGTATCTGCGCCTCGCGAGATAGTCCATTAAATCCTTCTGCAATGTTAAAAACGATATCGGGTTTAATTTGCTTGAGATTATGGTAGGCATCCTCATCAGCTTCGACAAGTGTGACAGTGTGAAATTCCGCGAGCGCTTCTCTTACTGCATTGATAGTTTCAAATGTATCCCACTCAGCATATGTATCATCCGCTTTTTTTACTAATTTCGAAATGATCCCGACTTCTGTCGGTTCATTTTTTTCACCCGGACTTATATTTGGATCGTCTTCGGGTTGCTCGTTTTTACTCTCATCCTTTTTCTGATTGTAAACGAGCGAAACGTTCAACGGAAGATTTAACAACGAACTCGTTCTGACCTCTAAATTTGTTCTACATATTTTTTTAGTAAGCGTTGTCAGATTTTAAATCATCAAACATTACGTTTACGAATGTAAATATAAAATTTTTACACATTAAGTCAAGAAAAAAATGCATTTTTCAGTAAAAAGAAAAAATATATTTTTTGTGATTTGTTTTTACCGGAAGAAAAAAAATCGAATGTGATTAGCCAACATGAAAAATTGATAGTGAGTCTTTCAGCTTTTCAAAAAAATGTTGTCGAAGTTTTTTATTTTCATCAACGCGAAGGTGAGAATCTTTCACAATAAGGTCGAACGCCTCTTTGCGCGCTATTGTTATGATTTCCAGATCCTCAACCACGTTGGCAATTTTAAATTCAGGCATTCCGCTTTGGCGTGTTCCGAAAAAATCACCCGGACCGCGAAGTTTGAGGTCAACCTCTGCGATTTTAAAACCATCGTTCGTATCAATCATAGATTGTATTCGTGTTACTGCTTTTTGTTTATCCGAATCTATTTCATCTGTAAAATTTAATTTGGTGTTTGAGTTTGTTAAATATTTTGATAACCAATCGGGTACCACCAGATAACAAAAGGATTGCTTACTGCCTCTGCCAACTCTGCCGCGTAACTGATGAAGCTGGGCGAGACCAAACCGTTCGGCATGTTCAATGATCATAACTGTAGCATTTGGAATATCGATTCCTACCTCAATTACGGTTGTAGAGACCAAAATACTCAGCTTACCCTTACGAAATTCTTCCATTATAGCATCTTTCTCCTCAGAAGAAAAACGTCCGTGAATTAAACCAATATTTTTATCGGGGAATATATCTCTTTTTAAAATTTCATAGCTATCAGTTGCAGTTTTTAAATCTATTTTTTCAGATTCTTCGATGAGAGGATAGATTATAAAGACTTGTTCCCCTTTTTCTATGCTCTCTCTAATAATCCGGTAAACTTTCTGCATTTGACTTTCCGGAATCATTTGAGTTTTTATCGGCTTCCTGTCTTTCGGCATTTCATCTATAACCGACACATCAAGGTCTCCGTAAACAGTCAGTGAGAGTGTACGTGGAATCGGTGTAGCAGTCATCACAAGCACGTCAGGCTCAATTGCGGAATCATCAATATTATCAACAGATTGCAAGCTTTTTTTCCCTTTATTCAGTATTTCCGCCCGTTGTGCCACTCCAAAACGGTGTTGTTCATCAATAACAACTAAACCGACTTTTGCAAATTCAACATTTTCCTGAATCAACGCATGTGTACCGATAACGATTTTCGTTTTTCCTGAAAGTATGTTTTCAGAAATTTTTGAGCGGACGGATTTTTTTTGACCGCCTAATAAGAGTTCAACTTCAAGAGGAATATTGTTTAGCAATTGACAAATTGTTTTATAATGCTGCTCAGCCAGGATTTCGGTTGGCGCCATTAATACAACTTGGTAACCGTTGTCTATCGCGATAAGCATAGCTATCAATGCGACGATTGTCTTGCCACTACCGACATCCCCTTGCAATAGACGGTTCATCGGACGGGGGCTCTTCATATCTTCTGCAATTTCGTTAATAACTTTCACCTGAGCTTTGGTAAGCTTAAACTTAAGTGAGTCAACCAAATTTCTGGCGAGTCTGCTTTCAACAGTAAACGAGATTCCGGGAAGCCGATGTTTTGTTTGCTGAGATCGTATGGCAAGCAGTAATGAATAATCAAACCATTCATCAAATTTCAGTCTGTAGCGGGCAAATTTTTTTTCATCAGTCGTGGCAGGAAAGTGTATCGCTCTGATTGCATCGGGTAATTTTAACAACTTATTATTTTCCCGTATTCCGGCAGGCATATGGTCTTCAACCATATGGGCAAATTGGTCAACTACGTTTTTCATTAGCTTCCTGAAAACCGTGTCGGTGATTTTCACATTTCTGAATTCTTCTCCCGACGGATACTTAGGAATAATTCCTTTTGTATGAAGAAAACCTTTTAAATCATTCTCATCCCCGGTTTCTAATCTGTCAATTCTCGGATGAACAATCTGAGGTCTGTTTCGGTATATATTCACTTTTCCCGATACAGCAATTGTTTCACCGACTTTAAAAGCTGACTCAAAATATTTAATGTTTTGAAAAAAAACCAGAGGCATGGCGCCTGTTTCATCACCGATAATTATTATACAGCGTCTCGCCGGAGGACGTCCTACAATATCAATCGCACGGACAACTCCCACGGAGGATATTCTTTTCCCTGTTTCAGAAAATTTATTCAGTGAACTTATTGGGGTTATTTCAGAAAGGTCGAAGTAATCGAATGGAAAGTAGTATAATAAATCGTATACACAATTTATCCCATACCTGGAAAAGACTTCAGCCCGTCGTTCGCCTATGCCTTTAATATATCGGACAGGAGTGTTTAAATCGGGATTTTGTGGTAACACTCTGTTCATGGAATGTTCAATTCAATAAGAATAATATTATAATTCACATTTTGGATCGCGTGTCATGAGGTCTTCCGTAGCAGTATGAGGATCCTTTCCGTTAAAGAGTACACTATATACTTCATTTATTATTGGAACTTCAACACCGATTTTTTGCGATAACTCATATGCCGATTTGGTGGTAGCAACTCCTTCGGCAACCATAACCATTTCCCCGATTACATCATCAAGTTTTCGCCCTTTACCGATTTCTTCACCAACATGGCGGTTACGGCTATGCCGACTCATACAAGTTGCAATCAAATCGCCGATACCCGAGAGACCTGAAAAAGTCACTTGTTTTGCATTTTTAGCAACTCCCATACGGGCAATTTCAACTATTCCACGCGTCATAATTGCAGCTTTTGTGTTATCACCATATCCTACACCGTCAGCCAGACCGGCTCCGACAGCGATGACATTTTTTAACGCGCCGCCAAGTTCAACTCCATGTATGTCGTCAGAAGTGTATATTCTGAAATAATTAGTCATAAATACACTTTGAGCGAGCTTGGCAGAATCCTTACTGTTTGATGCAACAACTACGGCTGTTGGAATTTTTTTGGCTACTTCCTCAGCAAAACTCGGACCTGATAAAACTGAAATTTTAGATTCAGGATAATTTGGAAAAACTTCACTAATAACTTCCGACATTGTCAACAATGTATTTACTTCAATACCCTTCGCAACATTAACAAAAAGTGGTTGACCAAACTGCAGATGGGACACCTGCTGAAGAACTGAACGCAGATATTGTGACGGAACAGCAGTAACTATTACATCTTTACCAAGGAAAGCTTCTTCAAGATTTTCAGGAACATGAATTGATTCGGGAATATGAATTCCAGGAAGAAAAACCGTATTTTCTCTTTTCTCCCGGATATTTAGCGTATCATCAGGAGAATTTGACCAAATAGTAACATTGTGTTTATTTGAATTGAGGACTAATGCAAGTGTGGTTCCCCAGCTGCCGGCTCCGATTACCGATATATTCATAGTATACCTATATGAAAGTAAACGTCTATTTTTCCGTTTGATTTTTCTTTTTAAAAATTCTCAGATTAGTAATTTTGTTTTCCTTACCATCGAGTAATCTTTTAATATTCGCCCGGTGAGTATATATCAGAAGTGCGGCTATACCTATACTAAAAAAAATAAGAGTTCCGTAACCGGGAACATCTGCATTTAAAACATTTTCTCTGAAAACCAAAGCGAGAGGAAAAGTAATAGCAGCGCTGATAGATCCCAGTGAAACGTATCGTGAAATTAAAAAAACTGTTGCGAAAACGCTTATTGCAATTAGTAAATCCCATGGCGCCAAACCAACCAGCATACCTGCCGCCGTTGCAATTCCTTTCCCCCCCCTGAAACTTCCGAAGATTGTCCAAATATGACCAAGTATTGCAGAACAGCCGGCTAATATTTGTATCAATACATAGTTTTCAATCGGACTGTGAAAATTTAAGAAAAAATCGAGATGAGCTAATTTAGCTACAAATACTGTAGCAACTAAACCTTTGAACATATCTGTAATAATAACGAATATTCCGGCTTTTACACCTAAAACCCGCATCACATTAGTACCACCGGCATTACCGCTTCCATGCTGCCTTATATCAATGCCTTTGACGAAACGACTTACTATTATACTTGTCGGAATCGATCCTACCAAATAACTTAATAGAATTACAAATAATAACGAAACCATAAAACATCCTAATTTTGATATGTAAAGATAGAAATATTTCTAAAAAATTACAAAGTTGTTATTAATTTTCACCCGAAATCAATATCTTGGCAAATTGTAAATCTTCCACGGTAGTTATTTTTATATTTGTATTTTCACCGGTTATTGCCTTAACCGCTTTTTCGATCCTTTCAACCAAACTCGCATCGTCGGTTGAATATATATTGTCGGAGTATGCTTTTTCGTATGCCTCGATTATTAAATCTGTTTGAAATCCTTGCGGAGTTTGTGCGGCGGCTAAAATCGACCGGTCAAGGGTTTTTACAATATTATCATCGTTGTTGACTATTTTAATTGTGTCTTTAGGAGTGATAATCGGTATAGCCGCTCCATGCTCGCGCGTATTTTTTATAACTTCCTTAATTAATCTTGTCGTAACAAATGGACGAACTGCATCGTGAATCAGCAAAATATCACACTTGAGGTTAGCAATTTCACGTATTCCATTCCAAACGGAATCCTGACGTATTTCACCTCCCGGAACAACAGAAACAACTTTTGAAAAATTGAAATTTCTGACTATGGTTTCCGTTTCATCGATGTAATCACGGTGTGATGAAATAACAATTTGATCAACCTCTTCACATTGTTGAAATTTATCGATAGCTAAAGCAATCACCGGCATACCTTTAATTTCAAGAAATTGCTTTGGCTTTGGATTTCCAAACCTTATTCCAAGTCCGCCTGATGCTATGATTACGCCTGTTCGTGAATTAATCATTTGGAGCCTATTTATAATATAAGCATAGAATCGCCGTAACTATAAAAGCGATAACCATCTTTGATAGCTTTTTTATATGCCTTCATGATAAAATCGCGGTTGGCAAAAGCGGAAACCATCATTAAGAGTGTTGATTCCGGCATATGAAAATTTGTTATTAGCTTATCAACAATTTTAAAATTGTAGGGCGGGAAAATAAATTTATCAGTCCATCCTTTATTCGTTTTTAGCAAACCTTCGGTTGTTACAGACGATTCAAGAGCTCTGGCTGTACTTGTTCCGCAAACGAAAACATTTGTTTTGTTTTTAATCGCTCTATTCACTGCAGTTACTACGCTTTCATCAACCTCAAAAAGTTCGGAATCCATTTTGTGTTTAGATAGATCTTCTACCTCTACCTTGCGGAAAGTTCCAAGACCGATATTTAAAGTTACAAAGACGATTTTCACACCTTTCTTTTCGATATTCGATAGAATTTTTTTAGTAAAATGCAGACCCGCAGTCGGTGCAGCCACCGATCCTACATTCTGTGCATAAACCGTTTGATACCTCTCTTTATCTACAACTTCAGAATCGCGTTTAATATAATAAGGAAGCGGCATGTGACCTATTCGCTCAAAAACTTTATACAAGTCACCATCGTAAATAAAACGAATAGTCCGACCTCTGGAAGTTGTGTTGTCAACTATTTCACAAAGCAGTTTACCGTCGTCAAAATGCACTTTGTTGCCAATCCTGACTTTGCGCGCCGGTTCTACAATAACGTCCCAGATATTGTCTTCTTTGTTTAATTCGCGAAGCAACAGAACTTCAATTTTTGCATTTGTTTTCTCTTTTTTCCCAAATAATCGAGCAGGAAATACTTTTGTATTATTCAAAACTAATACGTCGCCTTTGTTAAAATATTGAATAATATCAGAAAAAACTTTTTCTTCAATGCTTTCATCTTCCCTGTTCAACACCATCAATTGTGATGAGTCTCTTTGCGATACGGGATATTTTGCGATCAAATTTCTCGGAAGTGTGTATTTAAAATCGGATAGTTTCATATTATGCAGCTCCTTCTATGTTAAACTAATATTTGAAAGTAAGTAGAAGTTGTCCCAATAATCGGATTGTCCCGACCGGATGGTTGTGCCATCCATAATTCCCATTTGCCGACAAATCGAATGTCAGGAGAATATATGAGACAACCTCTACCAATTTCTAATTATTTTATTTATTTCTCTTTGTTATTTTTTTTGCTTTCTTTTTAACCACATACGATTTTTTGGTACTCCCGTATTGTAATGCAGCTCTCGCAGCCGCAAGACGTGCAATCGGTACCCTATAAGGAGAACAGCTAACATAATTCAAACCGAGTTGGTGACAGAATTCAATCGAACTCGGCTCGCCGCCATGTTCACCACATATACCAAGCTTAATGTTTGGTCTGGCTGATTTCCCTTTTTCCACAGCAATCTGCATCAATGCACCTACACCCTGACGGTCAATCGCTTCAAACGGATCCTTGGCATAGATATTTTTCTGTACATATGGAATAAGGAATCTACCTGAATCATCCCGGCTCACACCTAAGGTGGTCTGAGTTAAATCGTTCGTACCGAAACTAAAGAACTCTGCAACTGAGGCGATTTCATCAGCCGTGAGTGCACCTCTCGGAATTTCTATCATTGTGCCGACGAGATAATCAATCTTAATATTATTTTCCTTCATGACCTCTTTTGCTACTTTGCGAACAATTTCTTCTTGCAGTTTCAATTCTTCCACAATTCCGACAAGCGGGATCATTATTTCGACCTTGACTTTTATTCCTCGTTTTTGAACGTTTGCCGCAGCTTCGAAAATTGCACGGGATTGCATATCGGTGATTTCCGGATATATAACTCCTAACCGGCATCCTCTGAAACCTAACATTGGATTGAACTCATGAAGAGAGTTTACGCGCTGGTGAACTTTTTCATAGCTAATTTTCATTTGCGCAGCCAGTTCCCTTTGACTTTCTTCGCCATGAGGAACGAACTCGTGAAGAGGAGGATCGATGGTACGAATAGTAACGGGTCTGCCATTCATAGCTTCAAAAATACCCTCGAAGTCGAGTCGTTGAAAAGGTAAGAGTTTTGTTAACGCTGCTTTCCTGTCTTCCAATGTATCGGCAAGAATCATTTCGCGCATCGGACCGATTTTCCCTTCGCCAAAGAACATATGCTCTGTGCGGCATAATCCGATTCCTTCAGCGCCGAATGAGACTGCTATTTGCGACTGATCTGGCTGATCTGCATTTGTCCGAACTCCGAGCGTTCTGTATTTATCTGCCCACGTCATAATTTTATTGTATAATTTATATACAGGTGCAGTTTTGGGATCAAGTGTTTTATCTACTAAAACTTGAAGGACTTCTGACGGTTTTGTGTTTACCTGTCCGAGAATAACTTCTCCGGTGGTTCCGTCAATCGATATATAATCGCCTTCACGGACAATCGTACCGCTGACCGACATCGCTCTGGCAACATAATCAATATTCAAAGCTGAACATCCGGCAACGCACACCTTTCCCATTTGACGGGCAACTAAGGCAGCGTGTGATGTCATTCCGCCTCTGGCTGTCAATATTCCTTCCGATGCATCCATACCTTTAATATCTTCGGGAGATGTTTCTACTCTGACTAAAATTACTTTTTCACCGCGTGCTTTCCATTCTTCGGCATCCGGTGCATTGAAAACTATCCGTCCACAAGCAGCACCGGGACCGGCATTTAATCCGACTGCCAATAATCTGCCAGACTTAACTGCTTCTTCTTTTTCCTTGATATCGAATATTGGTCGTAGCAGTTGATTCAACTGATCGGGATCAATCCGATTTAAAGCTTCTTTTTCGTCAATAAGTTTTTCATCTACCATATCAACGGCTATTCTCATCGCCGCAAAAGCAGTTCTTTTACCAACACGGCATTGGAGTATATAAAGCTTATCTTGCTGAATTGTAAACTCAATATCCATCATATCTTTATAGTGTCTTTCAAGAATGCTCCTATATTTTTCAAGTTCATTGTAAATCTTTCGATTCGAATCTCTTAACTGAGAAATCGGCAGCGGAGTCCGTGTTCCCGCTACAACGTCTTCTCCCTGGGCATTCATTAAAAATTCACCGTAATAAATGTTTTCGCCTGTGGCGGCATCACGCGTAAATGCAACGCCGGTTCCGGAATCCATTCCCATATTCCCGAATACCATTGCCTGCACATTGACGGCGGTTCCCCAAGATGCGGGTATAGAGTACATTTTTCGGTAAGCGATTGCCCGTTCGTTCATCCAGGAATTGAATACTGCTCCGACAGCGCCCCATAGTTGTTCCATCGGATTATCCGGAAAATCGTGGCCGGTTTTTTCTTTGATTGTTTTTTTGAATTCAATAACCAATTCCTTCAAATCATCAGCCGTGAGATCTGTGTCAAGGTGTATCCCTTTTTGATTTTTCTTATTCTCCAGAATAACTTCAAACGGATCATGTTCATCTTTATTTACCGGTTTTAATCCTAACACAACATCTCCGTACATCGCTACGAATCTTCTGTATG
>CAYTID010000037.1:0-21421 GCA_964437735.1 uncultured Ignavibacteriaceae bacterium
TGAATAAGTGTCAATAAAATCGGAACTCTCGAATATTTGCCGCTGACTCCCGACGCCGATTGCAATTTTCCTATCTTCGCACACCGAAGCTAATATTTCATTTATTATTTTCGCTCCGGCAAAACCTCCGGTCATTGGCGATACTATTAACGGGAAATTTATTTTTTTACCTAAAAATTTTGTCGATGTATCGATATCTTTTCCATTGATTTCAGGCAAGGCATTATGTTCGAAATAATAATTATCGAATCCGGTTTTTTTACTTCGAAATGAAACATCTCTTGTAAGCGATATTTTCACATGATCAATTTTTCTTTTGGACGTCCCTATATGTTGATTTTTTTTCATTGTGTTGATATCTGTTATCTTATTGAATGATAATAATTTAGAGCATCATAATCAAGCGATTTTTAATTTCTTTATTGATTTAAAATAATAAATAAACAATTGCATGTGGAAAAAGATGTAGATTCCGGACACATCAAATATCAATCGAATTATAAAGGTGGGTATAATTCTCTCGTTAAAAAAAACTACTATTTTGATTTTTTGTAATTTTCCCTATATTTAAACAGTTAATGGGATAGCGGTATTTCTCATTTATTATATCATATTATGTGTTTTTTTCATACCGGCTCAACAAGTAATTTGTAAAAATATTATTCTTAAGCAATAAAAAATATTTTTTTTATCGATAAAGTGTTATCAAATTATTAAAGTAAAACTAAAATTTATGGAGGAACAAAATGACTAAAAACAATACCGTTCTGAAATGGGTTAATGAGATGGCTGCAATCACGAAACCCGACTCAATATATTGGTGCAATGGCTCTGAAGAAGAAAAACAAAATTTGATTCAGCAGGCTGTGAATACGAATGAGCTAGAAAAACTAAACGAGGATAAGTTACCGGGTTGTTATTTCCATTATAGTGATAAAAACGATGTTGCCAGAGTTGAACATTTAACTTTTATCTGCACACGAAAAAAAGACGATGCCGGTATAACGAACAACTGGATGGCGCCTGATGAAGCATATAATAAACTCAGCTCAATTTTTGACGGATCAATGAAAGGCAGAACATTGTATGTAATACCGTTTGTTATGGGTCCGGCAAATTCTCCTTTCAGTAAAATCGGAATCCAGCTTACCGACAGTATTTATGTTGTGTTGAATATGCGAATTATGACCCGAATGGGTGATATCGCATGGAAACAACTGGGTGATACATCTGACAATTTCACAAAATGCCTTCACGGAAAAGCCGATTTAAACCCGGACAAAAGATTTATTTGTCACTTCCCTGAAGATAATACAATCTGGAGTGTTGGATCAGGGTACGGCGGCAATGCTTTGTTGGGCAAAAAGTGTCTTTCGCTTCGCATAGCAAGTTGGATTGGAAAATCCGAAGGCTGGATGGCAGAACATATGCTTATTCTGGGAATCGAAAATCCCAAAGGGGAAATTTACTATATAGCCGCAGCATTCCCAAGTCAATGCGGTAAAACAAATTTAGCAATGCTATTACCACCGGAAGCATTATCGGAATATAAAATTTGGACAGTTGGCGACGATATTGCATGGTTGCGTATCGGAGATGATGGCAGATTATGGGCGACCAATCCTGAATACGGATTTTTCGGAGTAGCCCCCGGAACAAGCTATCAGACTAATCCTAATGCAATGAAGACAATCGAAAAAAATACAATTTTCACCAATGTTGTAAAAAAGCGTGACGGTACAGTTTGGTGGGAAGGAATGGATGAAAATCCTCCTACAGGTGCATTCGATTGGAAAGGAGATCCGTGGGATCCGAAATCCGGACAGAAAGGTTCTCATCCCAATGCGCGATTTACAACACCCGCTTCACAATGTCCGAGTATGGCTCCAAATTGGGAAGATCCAAAAGGCGTTCCGATTTCCGCGATTGTTTTCGGCGGAAGAAGAGCAAAACTTGCCCCATTAGTTTTTGAAACTTTAAATTGGCAACATGGAACTTATGTCGGCGCTTCAATGGGTTCTGAAACAACCGCCGCAGCTACAGGTGCAGTCGGAGTTGTTAGAAGAGACCCCATGGCGATGCTTCCTTTTCTCGGTTATAACATTGCCGATTATTTTAGTCACTGGATCAGCATAGGTAAAAAATTGTCAAATCCCCCAAAAATATTCAATGTAAACTGGTTCCGTACTGATGAAAATGGTAAATTTATTTGGCCCGGATATGGCGATAACCTCAGGGCATTGCTGTGGATAATAGAAAGATGCAACGGAAAGATTGACGCAGCCGAAACCCCAATCGGTTATATTCCTAATCTTGATTCGCTCAATACAAAGGGACTTAATATCTCAAAAGAAACTTTAGCATCACTATTTAATATTGATAAATCAGATTGGACAGAAGAATTAAAATCGCAAAAAGAATTTTTTGCAAGTATAGGCGATCAACTGCCCAAAGAAATCTGGGATGAATATCATGCAATGTTCGATCGTCTGAAGTAATTTTTAATTGCTAACAATTATCAAAGCTCCGGCAAAAAAATATAACTATTGTCGGAGCTTTTTAATTAAGAACCGTTTTACAACATTCCCACAGGGTCAATATCGATTAAAACCTTTACATTCCGGCTTTTACCTATATTCGATCTCAAATAATTCTCCATAGTAGTTGTAAGGATATTCCGTATAATTTTTCCGGATGGATCATTGCTCTTTAAATCTTTTATAAGAATGTGCCAGCGGTATTGGTTTTTTAATTTAGGTATCGCCGCCTCGCAAGGACCTAATAAAACCAAAGAAGATTTTTTCTCTTTTAGTAACTCATAGAATTTAAAAGCATGCTTGGATACTTCATTTTCATTCACACCTTTTATTTCTATAAGAGCAATTCTGGAAAAAGGAGGATAACTCAATTCTTTTCTTGTTTTAATCTCTTCAGAATAAAAGCTTAAGTAATCATGAGTTAATACATGCTGTAATGCATAATGATCCGGTTGGAAAGTTTGAATTATTACTTCGCCATTTAAAAGTCCGCCTCGACCAGCTCTTCCAGCGACTTGCGTTAAGAGCTGAAATGTTCTCTCAGCCGATCTGAAATCAGGTAGAAGCATTTGAGTATCAGCAGAGATTACACCGACTAAAGTGACGTGCGAAAAATCCAGCCCCTTCGCAACCATTTGTGTCCCAAGTAAAATATCAATTTCACCTGAAGAAAATTTTTTTAAAATTTTATCGTGTGAACCTTTTTCGGTAGTAGTATCTAAATCCATCCTGAGGATAGATGCATCCGGAAAAAACTTTTGCAAATCTTCCTCAACGCGTTGTGTTCCGTATCCGCGATAACCGATTTCGATGCTTGAGCAATCAGGACAGATATCCGGTGCGGATTTTACAAAACCGCAATAATGACAACGTAAATGTTTTTTCGTAATATGATACGTCAGCGAAACCTGACAATTGTCACAAGTTTCCACATAACCGCAGTCTACACACTCGATGAAGGATGAGAAACCTCTCCTGTTTTGTAATAGAATTATTCCTTCCTTTTTAGTTAACCTATCTTGAATTTTGTTCTTTAATATTTCTGAAATCGAATTGAATTCGGGTTTTCTTTTTGATAAGCGTGCTAATGCAGCATCCTTTTTAAATTCTTCTTTTCGTTCGGTTCTGAAGTTTTCAAATTTTTTTTGCCTTTCCTTCGTCATATCTATTATTCTTACCTCAGGAAGTTTTGCATTATCAACTCTTTCCGGAAGATTAATTAAAAAATATTTTCCATTTAAAGCATTATAATAACTATCGATTGAAGGAGTAGCAGAACCAAGTATAACCACGGCATCCGTATTATGCCCTCTTACAACAGCAACATCGCGGGCATTGTAGCGGGGTATCTGATCAAATTGTTTATAAGACGATTCGTGTTCTTCGTCCACAACGATTAATCCGATGTTTTTGAGAGGTGCAAAAATTGCTGAACGTGGACCGATTACAATCGAATATTTTCCTTCCCTGGTAAGCCGCCAAGCATCCTGCCTTTCACCGATGGACATACGACTGTGAAAAACTGCAACTTTATCGTGAAAATATTGTCGAAACCTTGAAACAATTTGGGGGGTTAAAGAAATTTCGGGGACTAATACAATAGCAGTTTTTCCTTTAACAAGCGCATGCTGTATCGATTCTATATATATCTGAGTTTTTCCGCTCCCGGTAATACCATGAAGCAAGAACGAATGAAATTTGTTTTCATCCTGAGCTTTTCTAATTTCATCGATCGCTGATTGCTGTCCATTTGTATACTCAAAATTTTTCAGCATCCCAACCTGATAACTATAATTTACTTGCCTCAAGACCTCGCGTTCGGATATACTGAAAACACCTGTTCGCACAAGTGTTTTTAATGCGGACAACGATCCGCTGGATTCCTTAAGGAGCCTATTTACTGATATATTGCTGCCGACGGGAAGTGAATATAAAAAATTTATAATATTAATTTGTTTAGTTAATTTTTTATTGTTTTTATCTGAGTATAAATCCAACCATTGTATCAACTGTGGTTTTGTATATTCATCAATAAAAATTACTTTTTCAAATTTCGGTTTAAGTTTTTTAGATTTAATTATTTCGGTTATAAGAATCAGTCCTTTGGATTCGAGTTCTTTCAAAACCGAATAAATATTTTTTACACGGAGCTGTTTTTGAATTTGGGATACTCTGAGTTCGTCATGTTCCAGTAAAATATTTATTACTTTTTTTTGAGTCGGGGCATTAGAAGTTGCTTTAATTGCTTCATCGGATCCGACTTTCAGAAACACGGTTCGCACGCTTCCCGAAGCAGTATTTTGTGGAACTGCAGCTCTGAGTACTTCGCCCCATGGTGCAAAATAATATTCAGATATCCATTTTGTTAATTTCAGCATCTCCTCGCTGATAAAGGTTTCATCATCCAATACATCTATGATGTTTTTCAGTTTTACCAATTCAGTAGTTTTAGAAATATTTACAACAAATCCGATTATTGTTTTTTTTCCGAAAGGTGCAGCAACCCGAACTCCGGGCTTTATCCGGTCCTGAAGTTCCGGCGGAACAGTATATGTGAATAACCGATCAATACCCGTTGGTATTGCCAGATCGACAAAAATTTTCGACATAGGTAATTATTAAGATATTTTAGAAAATCTCGTTAAAAATCTAAACAGAAGCAAGACTCATTTAATTCGTAGAGCAAATATTCCATCCCAATCGTCCGGTGGTGGATTTTTCATAAAACTCTTTGCTCTCTCTATATATAATTTAGTCGGATAATCCTCAGGATAATATTTTAACACTTCTTCAAATTGCTTGATTGATCCTAACCACTCCCTCCTGCGGTACAAAGTCAATCCTTTTGAATACATCTCAATAAGATCGTCACAATTTTGTAAAACCTTGCCACCATTTATACCCGTTAATTCAAAAATTTTAAGTGATTGGTTTTTACCGGGGACCGTAATCATATCAAGCTCTCTTGCGATTATTCTGCCCTCTGCTGCATTTAAAGTGTTTTCGCTGATTAATATTTTTGATTTGTATTGCTTATTTGCAGCTTCTAATCGGGAGCCGATATTAACGCTGTCGCCAATAACCGTGTAATCGAACCTTCCGACACCGCCAATATTTCCAACAATCATGTCACCGGTATTAATTCCGATACGCATTTGGAAGACCGGCTTTTTATTATGTTGCCGAGTTTGTTTTAATTCGTCAATATATAACTGCATTTCAATAGCAGCATTACAAGCATTGATTGCATGGAGTTTATCTTCAATGGGCGCACCAAAAAAAGCCATAATTGAATCACCATGATATTTATCCAATGTCCCGTTTTGTCGCAATATTATTTCGGTCATAGAAACAAAATATTCATTTAATAAAGATACAAGTTCCTCCGGTGGAAGCTGCTCTGAGATTGTCGTAAACCTTTCAATATCGGAAAAAAACACAGTCAATGTTTTCCTTTCGCCTCCCAGTTGCAACCTTTTCGGATCATCTATCAGTTGGTTCACTATGGTGGGATTGACATACTGACTGAACATTGACTTAATAACAACCTTTTGTTTTCTTTCGTACATATAACTGTACGCCAATCCGCTTACATATCCGAATATCACGGCGAGCATAGGTCCGGTTACAGCCGTGGCATAATTTTTTTGGCTGAAAAGTAATAAAGAAATCACTACGATTAAAAATAATTCGGCAATGATAACTACAATTGCCAATGTTTCAATCAGGTAGTGATGTTTAATTTTGATTAGCCTTAGATTAGCGATAAAAAAGAATGTGGCAATAATTATTAAAAATATTATGGTCATCTCAAACCATTTGGGCAATGGGCTGAGAAAATTGTTATCAAGTATATTTTGAATTATATGCGCATGAATTTCTACGCCATACATTAAATTATCCCCCTCCTGTTTTCCAGAAGAAACTGGAACCGGAAACAAATCTTTATCTTCAGGATTCGTAGATCCAATCAAAACAATTTTATCTTTAAAGGTTCCATCGTAAAGATAACCGGTTTCGGGATCATCAAAAGTATTAGTTTCAATGCCAAATTCTTTTTCTTCCAATGTCTGAAAATTCGCATCATCGATAACATCAATAAATTTAATAGGTTTGAACGTTCCTGAAGAACCATAATAATTTATCAGCGCAGAAAATCCGTCATAAATCGGTATTTTATATTGATCGAGAAGGAAATAATTATTTTTAATTTCAACCGTTTGCAAATTACCCCGCCAAAAATATTTATTTAAAATACCAATAGGAAAAGTCGGTAGTCTTACTTGTCGATCCCGGTCGTAAACTATCGGTAGAAATCGCCGATAAATACCATCCAGATCGTTACGTAAAAATACGATACCAAGAGAAGAGTCGACGCTGAAAAAGATATTACTGTAATTATTTTTTGCTTCAATAATCATAAAGCGTTCATCAGCAAGTTTGACTTTTCCCGCTAATGTGACAATTTTTGTTTCCCGGATAGCATCTCGGAATGAAGCATCCTCAGATATGGAATAAAAATCCTCGTTATTAAAATTAATATCTATACCAACAACTTTTGCCCCTGCTCTTTGTAGGTTTTTCACAATTTTTGCGTAATAACTTCGCGGCCAGGGCCATTTATGAGGTGCAGACCTGTAGGATTCTTCTCCAATTTCAACAATCACAACTTGAGGATCAAATGAAACAGGTCCACGGGCTTGAAATCGTGCATCTATGGATGCTTGTTCGAGCCGTTTAAACGGAACAAAATTAAAAAATGTTTCCTGCGTAAGTAGTATTACGACAAAAGATAAAATTAAACATAGCAGAAGTTTTTTAATAAAAGCTATATTCAATATTCTACTTAATTTTTTCATCAATTTTTCAGAAACCGTATCTAATCATAAAATTCCAAATATATTCCGCTTTTGAAAATTTATTAGAATAATATGTTACTTGAGTAGATGCAAAAATATCTTTGAATATTTCATATTGAGTGCCAACTTCATAGGCACCCCGCTGGATATCTCCGAAAGCCGGCCGTAAAGCACCATTTATTTGCAATTTATTATTGAATAATCTGTACAAAACCGTCAGTGTTATTGTAGAATATTTTATATCTGTAGCTATGGAAGAATCTGCCAATGATTTTGCGAACCTACTAATAAAATTGGAAAAATTAATTGAGGTTTGCAATGGTATATTATAGTAAGTATTTAATCCGAGCGATACAGAAAGATTTTTTGTATCTAAATTTCTCGAAGTCAAATCATTTCTGTTCGAATTGCTGAAACTAACTATGGCTTGATGCTTCGTAAATAAGTAGAAGTTGTATCCCGATTGAATGTAATATCTTAAAATGTTCTCCTTTACAGCGGACGGAAGATCACCAAGAAGTTTATTCCCGGCATTTGAATAATTAAATCCTGTTGAAATACTGGGGAAGTCAAAACCCGGATGATATGAGATTGTTGCATTGTATGTTTTATATTGTGTCGTTGCTGCCTTTGTTTTAGTTGTATTATCACTGAGTTGTTCATATCCGGCATATAACATCAATCTATTTTTAACAAGTCTGATACGGTCAGTTATTGTGAATCCATCTACATCCGTCCTTAAGTAAGTTTGTCCGAAAGATTCATAGCTCCCTCCTCTTCGAATATAAGCGAAGCTTAACATATTGTTGAAATAATTGAGGATGAGAGATCCTTCATATGCAAGAGTTGTGAAATTTTTTAGCGAAAGTGGGACAAGATTTTCGTTTATAGTTATTAATTTTGAACCGATGTCCTTTATAGAATGAATCACGTTGCGCTCAGCATCACTCAATGAACTAAAAAGTGAATCTATATCCTCGCTATTAATAGTACCTTTCGAGATATCGTTATTCGTAGCAGAAAATGCAACCTGTCCGTTTATTTCAATTCTCCTATCAGCAAAAGCAAGAAGTAAATCAGAACCGACAACCAGATTTTCCTGAGGAGCTATACCGTATTTTATTGAATGAATATCATCCTTCGATTTTAAAAAATTAAATCCAAGACTAAAATTTTTTCCTGAATTCAAACCGGGTCTGACCACAAGCAAATTTCTTTTAAATGTACCGCGATTATTCAATAAAGCCCAACGGTTATTGTCAATCCGGAAGTAAGTACTATTAGAATCCAAACCTACGCTATCAGAGATTACTTCAGTAATCCGGCTTTCAATTTTCCTGTTAACTTCACCGTATGCAATATCAAGGCTAAAAGCACTTAAGTCCAAATTAGCTGACAGTCCACGGATTCTTTTTCCGTTCATTATTAAACTTGGAAACGAGGGATAGTTATCGCCATATCCGATTTTTAACCATGGTGTTTCGACGCCTACCAAAAATCTGTTTTGCGGTTGACGGTCATTTTTTTCTTCATTTGTAGCATAAACACGTCCAAAAGCCTTAATAATGCCAAATTCAGAACTTGCATTAAAATTCCCGCGGTGATAATTATTTGTGATACCTGAAATATTTTCACCGCGTGTTTCGAGTTGCAGGTTACCTTTATATTTAATGGAACTAATTCCGGTTTCTCCCACAGTAAATGCCGGAACAACAACAAAATCTTTTTTTTCAATCTTAATTCTTGAGCCGTTTTTATTAAATATTTCAACTCTTATCTGATGCTTTCCGGTTTTTAAGCCCTGCTGAAAATTTTCCGGCTTCACCGTATAAAGATCTTCGCTCCGGATAGCAAAGCCAGTGATATCATCTTTGTTTAAGAATATTTTGGTGGATGATAAATCTACCGAATTATCTACTCCGAATAAAGAAAAAGCGATTAAAAGATCTTCATATTTCGTCCCTGTATCAGGGCTGATCCATGTAATCTCGTAGTTTTCCTCTCTTGGTTCTATTAATATTTTCAACGGATTTTCTACGGGATTTTCCAACGGATAAGTTTCATTTTCACCCGAATCGACTAATTTTAAAATCAGATAGTAATCGATAAACGGAGAGATAACCTGTTCCCGCGGAATTTTAGCAATTGCATTGTTCCCGATAATATTCATTTCGATTCTTTTAAATTCCGATTGACCGAATATTCGATAGGCTAATTCGATACCGGATAATCGCTGGCTAGCAACAAGATTGGCATTAATAACAACTTCATTGTTTTCTACCGCCGGGCTGATTTCAATATCAATAATTTTATCACTCACTTGAGCTGAACCGGTGTTAATCAGCCATAATAATAAAATTCCGAAAAAAATTTTAATTAGAATAATCACTCTTATCATAATCTTATGATGATCCCCTAATTAGTTAAAATTAAAAATAAAGAAAGGATATTAAAGCATTTATTCCTTATATTGGATTTTTAATTCACGCTTATTTCCTTCTGAATCCCTGAATTCAAATTTCAATTCGTTTTGCTTTTGTGTATCGCCAAGTTTTAATGTATTATCCAGACTTTTCAGTTCATCCGATGTAGCTGTTCTGACATCAATAGTCCCGTCAACTCTCGAAAATCCTATTTCCCCCACATTGACAGTAACTTCCTGATCCGATTTTTTATTCTTTAAGCTTACACTACCGCTTGATAAAATCAATATATCTTCATTTATCAGAACAAAAAAAGCTCCTTTCGTACCACGGATAGAAGCAACTGAAGTCGGAGAAGTAAATGTATATCCCTCGTTTTGACGTTTACTTACTTCAAAACCTACAGCTCCTCGTAAAATGTCGAATTTGTTTTTGATATCCTTTTTTTGTTTTTCGCCGATCATAATCAGTTCCGAGTTTTCTAATATGCGCATCATGCTTCGATCAGTAAATTTTATTATGGCAACCGATTTCATACCTGTCCGCAAGTGCTCTCCTCTAAACAGCGCATCTCCTTTTAAGGCTTTCATCCAATCTGATTCAGGCTGCTTCTTATCGACCAAGTTAACAACTTTTGTTACTACCGCTAAAGGAGATTTTTCATTTTGATTGCCATAGGTACCGGTAACAAAGACAATTACCAATAATACTAAAAGAGATTTATAAAATTTTTTCATGATCCCTCCTTATTTACTCAACAACGACTTTGACTATATTGTCAGGATTATTCTGGAGAAATTTTAAAATTTCTTTTAACTCAGTTTCAGTAATTCTGGTGTTGTTAAGAAAATATTTTTCGGATGGTTCCAAATCATCCGAAATTATCTTATTTGTAATGTTTTTCCATTTATTCCCCAGGCATATTTCAATCTGTTCAATCAGATCACTTTCTTGCATCAGTGAAGAAGATTGTTCGACAATAAAATGTCCCATCGAACTTTGAATAGTCTTTCCGCCTTGACTCTGAATTTTTCCAATTACAGTCCATACGTATGATTTTCCTTTTTCGAGTGGTCGAACACCGGATGCAGGATATTGAAAAGAATTCTGACCGCCGAAAAAAATATTCTGATAAGTAACCGGAAACCGTGATATCGATTCTTCGAACGACATTCCGGGTAACTTTTCGTTAATTATCAATTCAACTTCCTGTCCGTCATAGAGCCATTCGAATAACGGAAATTCATTCGTAATCTCGCCGTCACGAGGATACCGAAGTTCAATCTGAGACACATCCTCCAGTTGCAAATTAATAATTTTGCTGTCAGAATTTTGCGGGTTTTGTGCGTCTTCTATTTTAATATTAATATTGTATGAACCTCCTGGAAATCTTCCCGTAGCAAATGCAGGCTCGAGAATTTTCGACCTGCCCTCGGCTGAAAGAGTAAAATTATAAACTCTAATTTCTCCGTTTTTTCCCAGATCTAAATTTGTAATGGTTTTCCTTTCAGTAACAGTAAATGGGCCGGAATAAAATCCGTCCCCTTCCAATAGTCTGACAACTGTACCATCTATAAGAGTAACTGTAATTTGACCATTTGTAAATCTAACATCATGTGTTCCCGGAAAAGAAATGTTAATCGTAAACAACCAAACGGAGCTTTGAAAATTCTGGAAATCAAATTGTGAAGGATTCAACTGGTGTACATTTGCAGTTGTCACATTCATCTGAAGTTGTGAATACGAAAGAGAATTGAATAGAATACCCGCCAAAGTAATTACTACCAACTTTCTTAAATATCTTATGTACATAAAACCTCCATACTTTTTAGTATTTTAGTTGTAGAAGTATAATTAAAAATAGGTATATATGCAAAAAAAAATTATAAAATCGAATATGAAAATGCCATAATCGCAGATTTTTCTATTTTATCTCCCCGAATGCATGATACGATTTATTAAAGAAAAAATAATGGACGATATTGAGCAAAATACGATAACATCAACAAATAAAATATTCTTTCAAAAAGTATGATAAAAATCACACATAAAATTATTTTTAAGAAAATTCTGTTAATCGTCAAATATAGCTATTAAGGACCTTCATATAATTTGCTCTTTCAAATGCAGCCGGCTCTCGGACAGATTTATGACTCATACTTCCTTTCATCTGTTCGACAGATTCATACTCGTGTTCTTCCATCCAAGTTATTACATCGCTTAATACTTTTGAAATATGTTCAGAACCATTTTTCAATAAAGCTGAACACATCATCGTAACATCAGCACCTGCCATTAACATTTTTAATACATCGTCCGACGTATGAAGACCGCTTGTAGCTGCCATGTTGGCTTTTATTTTCCCATAAAGAATTGCTATCCATCGCAAAGGAAGTCGCATTGCATGTGGTGTGCTTAAATGCAGATTCGGAACAACTTCTAAATTGTCAAGATCAATATCGGGTTGATAAAACCTGTTAAATAAAACCAGAGCATCGGCGCCTGCCTGGTCAAGCTTTACAGCTAAATTTGCCATTGAGCTAAACATGGGTGACAATTTCATAGCTACCGGAATATTAACAACCCCTTTTATTATTTTGAGTGTTTCAATATAATTATTCTCAACTTCGGAACTAGTCAACCTCGGATCGGTAGGGATGTAATAAATATTAAGTTCTAAACCTGCAGCACCAGCCTGTTCAATTTTCTTTGCATAGTTCAACCATCCTCCGCGGGTAACACCGTTTAAACTTCCGATTATAGGAATATTTACAGATTCTTTGGCTTTTCGGATATGCTCTAAATATTCCTCCGGACCAAGGCGATATTCACTCTCATGAGGAAAATATGTAGTCGCTTCTGCATAGCTCTCGTTTCCCTGAGTAGTAAGATAATCCAATTCTAATGCTTCATGAGTAATTTGTTCTTCAAATAATGAATATAATACAATCGCCGAAGCTCCTGCATCTTCCATCATCTTGATAGTATCTATCTCACGAGACATTGGTGATGCCGAAGGAACCACCGGATTTTTTAATTTTAATCCCATGTAATTAGTTGATAAGTCCATTTTCTATCCTTTTAAATTAGATTATTAAAAACTGACTGCGCACTGACACCGACCGGTCAGTGCGCAATAATTCTTATTTTATTTATTGTCTCCGTTATATTTCATTGCCGCCAAGTGTTCATACATCTTCCAGCGTGCTTTAACATCAAGCTCTGCTTGTTCAATAAGAATTTTGGCTTCTTCAGGCTTACTCTTTGTCAACATCTTATAGCGGGTTTCTTTATATGCATAGTCTTTAAAAGTAATTGTAGGCGCTTTGGAATCGAGTTTAAGCGGATTCTTTCCTTCTTTAAACATATCAGGATTAAACCTGTACAAGGGCCAGTGGCCGCTATCAACTGCTGCTTTGTGGTTATCAAGACCGAGTCTCATATTTATACCATGAGCAATACAATGGCTGTATGCAATAATTATCGAGGGACCATTATAAGCTTCCGCTTCGAGAATTGCCTTTACAGTTTGCGTATCATTCGCTCCGAAAGCGATTTGTGCAACATATATATTTCCATAACTCATTGCTATCATCCCAAGGTCTTTTTTTGCCATCGGCTTTCCACCAGCCGCAAATTTTGCTACAGCAGCTCGCGGAGTTGCCTTAGACATTTGACCTCCGGTATTAGAATAAACCTCAGTGTCTAAAACCAATAAATTTACGTTAGCTCCAGATGCAAGAACATGGTCGAGCCCGCCGTAACCGATATCGTATGCCCAACCGTCTCCGCCAACAATCCAGACACTCTTGTTAACTAAATTATCAGCAACACTTAGTAAGTGCTTCGCTTTAGGAGATTTTATATTTTCAAGTTTTTGTTTGAGAGCTGCAACTCTTTCACGCTGCTCAAATATTCCTTCTTCCGTTGCCTGATCGGATGTAATCAAACCGTTGACGAGATTTTCTCCGATTTCTGAAGCAAGCTCGGTTAATATTTCTTTTGCAATTTCTTTTTGCTTATCAAATGTCAACCGGAAACCATAGCCAAATTCAGCGTTATCTTCGAATAATGAATTCGACCAAGTTGGTCCACGTCCTTCCTTATTTGTTGAGTAAGGCGTAGTCGGTAAATTTCCTCCGTATATCGACGAACAACCTGTGGCGTTGCTTATAATTAACCTGTCGCCAAATAATTGACTGATAAGTTTTATATATGGTGTTTCACCACAACCTGTACAAGCGCCTGAGTATTCGAATAAAGGTTCAAGCAACTGACTTCCTTTAACAGTATTTAACTGAACTTTCTTTCTATCATATTCCGGAAGTTCAAGAAAGAAATCATAGTTAGTCCGCTCGCTCTCACGTAACGGTATTTGAGATTCCATATTAAGAGCTTTAAGACGTGTTTCCTTTTTATTTTTCGCAGGACATACTTCAACACATATTCCACAACCCGTACAATCTTCAGGAGCGACTTGAATCGAATAAACCATGTTTTCATCAAATTCTTTCCCTTTAACTTTTACCCACTTGAATGTTGGAGGAGCTATTGCTGTGTATTTTTCATCGTAAACTTTTATCCGGATAGTTGCATGCGGACAGACTAATGCACACTTGTTACATTGGATACAAACCTCAGTATCCCAAACGGGAATTTCGAGTGCAATATTTCTTTTTTCCCACTGAGCAGTATCCGTTGGGAATGATCCATCGGGCGGAAAAGCGCTGACCGGAAGACTGTCACCCTTACCTCCATAAATACTTGCAAGAACATTTTGGACAAATTCAGGCGCCTTGTCCGACATTATCGGAGGCATTTCAATTTTACTTGTTGCAGATGATGGAATTTTTACTTCAAAAAGGTTTGCAAGTGTTTGGTCGACTGCTTCGTAGTTTTTCTTTACAATCAAATCACCTTTTATACCATAGGTTTTTTTGATACTATCTTTAATTTTTTCTATTGCTTCATCCTTCGGTAATACGTTGGAGATTGCGAAAAAACAAGTTTGCATTATCGTATTGACACGTTCACCCATGCCGGCTTGTTCGGCAACTTTATAGCCATCAATTACATAAAAGCGAAGTTTTTTATCAATAATATGCTGCTGTACGACTCTCGGAATTTTATCCCAAACCTCATCGGGACCGTATGGACTGTTCAACAAGAAAGTTCCTCCGGGCAGCGCATCCTTTAACATATCATATCTTTCCAGGAATACCCATTGATGACATGCAATAAAACTTGCTTTGGACACGAGATATGTAGATTGTATAGGTTTCGAGCCGAAACGCAAATGAGAAACAGTTACCGCACCCGATTTTTTTGAGTCATAAACAAAATAACCTTGTGCAAAATTATCAGTTTCTTCTCCTATAATCTTAATAGAATTTTTATTTGCACCAACTGTTCCATCGGCTCCCAATCCGTAAAAAAGAGCCCTGTGTACGCCTTTGTCTTCTGTCGTAAAATTTGGATCATATGGAATTGATGTATCTAAAACATCGTCCATTATTCCTACCGTAAAATAATTTTTCGGTTTGTCTTTAAGCAGCTCATCGAAAACCGACTTGACCATTGCAGGAGTGAATTCCTTTGAAGCCAAACCGTAACGCCCGCCTATAATTTTAGGATGTGTCTTTAAAGATATTGTTCCCTCAGCAAATGCTTCGCTGATAGCTGTTACCACATCTTTGTACATTGGTTCGCCACCGGCGCCCGGTTCCTTTGTTCGATCAAGAACTGCAATTGATTTAACAGTCGAAGGAATGGCGCTGATAAAATGATTAATTGAAAATGGCCGGAATAATCTTACTTTGATTATACCTACTTTTTCATCATTTTTAAGCAAGTAGTTTACCGTCTCTTCAGCGGTTTCCGCTCCTGAACCCATTAAAATAATAATCCTTTCTGCTTCCGGATGGCCAACGTATTCAAATAATTTATATTGCCGACCGGTTATTGCAGCAAACTTATCCATCGCATTTTGAACAATAACAGGAACTTTAAGATAAAATGGATTCGAAGCTTCACGCGCCTGGAAAAACACATCCGGATTTTGGGCAGTACCTCTTAAAACAGGTCGGTCGGGAGTCATACCTCTCTTGCGATGTTCGAACACGAGTTCATCTGTAATCATCACTCTCATATCATCCATCGTTAATTCTTCAACTTTCATTACTTCGTGTGAAGTTCTGAAGCCATCGAAAAAATGTAGAAAAGGAACGCGAGCTTCAAGAGTAGCCGCTTGTGATATCAGTGCGTTGTCCATAACTTCCTGAACAGAATTAGAACTAAGCATAGCCCAACCTGTTGCCCTGACCGACATAATGTCGCTATGATCTCCGAAAATTGAGAGCGCATGAGTTGCAACTGCTCGAGCAGATACATGAAAAACAGTTGAAGTCAATTCTCCCGCTATCTTAAACATATTGGGAATCATCAACAACAAACCCTGAGACGCCGTAAAAGTTGTTGTTAATGCACCTGTTTGCAAAGCGCCGTGAACTGTTCCGGCTGCCCCGCCTTCACTTTGCAATTCAACGACAGTAGGGACAGTTCCCCAAATATTTTTTTGACCTTCAGACGACCAGGCATCAGCCCATTCCCCCATATTCGAGGAAGGAGTAATCGGATATATCGCGATTACCTCGTTAATTTTATGTGCTACAAAAGCAGCGGCTTCATTACCATCAATTGTTACCTTGTTTCTAACCATTTAAAATCTCCAATAATATTAATTTTTTAACAAGTTTAAGATATTTCTTAAAAATTCAATTAAATATACGATAAACCTGAGTTTTATCCAAAGCATATATTATTCAATAACTAATAAAATATGATTATTTTGACGATAAATTATCAAAAATGAAATTTCCTAAGAACGAATTTTCTTGATTATGGTAAGCATTATTCAAATAAAGCGAAAAAAAAATAATTTTATGCTAACAACGGATAAAAAGCAAAAATTATGCCTTTATAAAATTGGAGACGAATTAATTCTTTCGCTTAACAGAAACAATAAAAGATTGCATAGCCGAAAATAACTGACTCAAATCTTTTTCACTCCAGACTCCATCAAGAGGGGTGGCAGTACATTCGTAAAACCTGTTTCCGATTTGGAACACAATTGTACGACTTCGCGAAAGTGCGGAATTTTCATAATATTCAAAACATGAATATTTTTTTGCATTTACCTTAAATGTGTGAACATCCTGATAAATTAAAAATTTTTTGGCAATTTCCTTTTTATACGCAATACTTAATACAGCCAAGAGTTCAATGTCATTTTGTAGTATTCTATTTTCAGTTATCCTATCCGGTTTAATCTCCTTGAGATAAATTATCGATTTGTAGTCATTTCTGAGAATATAAAATAATAGATTCGGATTAGATTGATTTTCATTTGATAGGGTCCAGCCTACTGGAATCCCTGCGTTTAAATAATTGTCGGATGAAGTATAATTGGTTTCTGAAAGTGGATAATGGATGGAATAGTAAGTACCCGAGCAACTTGCAAAAAATAAGAGAATTAATAAATGAAATATTTTTCTCACGCTTATTCCGATACCCGGGCAAACTTTTCAGATTCAAATGTGAATATTATAGAAATCCGGTGAGTATCGTTAAAATCTCCGTTAGTGATTTTCGAGGTCGCAAATGAATAATCGATATCAAATTTTGGTAAATGAATTCCTGCCCCGAAATTTGTTGTTCCGATATCACTGTATCCCAATCGGATAGCGGCAAGGTTCCTGAAATCGAATTCGATTCCCGAATGCATATCAAAACTTATCGCGCCAAGATTGAAATTCGATGCATATCTCCTGTTTTCAAACCTTACGTCTATATCAAAGGTCGGAGCAAATCTGCCCCCCAGCGCTTCAATTAAATAAGCTGATCCGATTTTCAAAGTAGGAGTAATTAATTCGTTAGTCCCTGTATTCCATGCGACTAACGTAGTAGTAGCATCCATAAAATTCATGCCGAGAAGTAAATTATTAAGAGGAGAGTATTGAATACCAAGATCAAATCCAATACCGGTAGCAGACCCGACGCTCATTTCCCGTCTGATAATTTTTAAATTTGCACCATAAGCAAAGTTTTCACTTTGTTTTTTGGCGTATGTAAAATAAAAAGCATAATCTGCCGTATTAAAATATGTTATTTTATCGTAGTCGAGTCGGTCGTTGTCATCAAATCGTCCATTACCGTTAAAATCTTTAAGAGCATTTCGCGTATCAGGAATTCCATCGATACCGAGTCGGATAATGCTTAAGCCAAAAGTTGAATTTGCACCAAACGGTACAGCTGTTCCAATGTAATCGTAATTGATAAGACTGCCGAATTGCTCGGAATGCATCAGGGCGAATTGAGGATAATTAATTTTAGACAGTCCGGCCGGATTCCAGTATCCTGCTGTGACATCGTTGGCGAGAGCGGTATATGCCCCGCCTAAACCTAAAGCTCTGCCCCCTACACCGATCGAAATAAATTCGCCCGCATATTTGCCGACTCCCGTAGAAGCTTTTGAGTTTTCACTCAGTAAAGCGAGCAGCGAAACCAGTATGAATAGTCTTATCATTTTCATAAAATTCTCCTAAAACAATCTTAAACTTTATTTAAAATGTTAAAAACTTCACAAAAAATCAAGTTTGGAAGTTTGTTATTGAAAAACATTCGCGTGATCGGTTTATAAGACCAATATCACCTTCTTAACAATTCCCATCTTTTGGTCCGTTACTCTTCTATTACAATTACGTAGCAAACAAGCATAGTTCGTTGAATAGAATTTGTTAAGTATAAGTCCACTCTGTTTCTTGCTTGAACTTTGCCTCCTATTAGATGTAACTATTAATAGGTTTTAACCTTAGGCAAATCGTTTTATTGACAATGGCGAAGTAGATAGTTATATTAACAGGAGTTTGAGGGTAATGGGTAATAGTTGCTAATGAAAGGAGAGATAAAATCATGAAACAGACACACACTCTGCATAGGTTTTTCTGTCTGATCATCATTATGGTTATTTGTGCACCCAACTATACCCATACACAAACTGGTTATCCACACCACCCACAGTGTGGAGGATATAGTCACGGAGGTTCTGCCTCCTGTTGGAGCTATGCTACATCGCGAGCATTCGGAAGGACTTGGAATCATACAGGATGCCCGGCATCAACATTCAATGTGGCACAAGTAGAGAACGAATGCGCAACCACCGAGCAAACTAACTTTACATTGTCCTACGTAATTAATAGGACAGGATGTGCTAATATATTCATTCAAGCAAATCGTATGTTATTGATAAGGTAGGAGAGGATTAACCTATGATAGGTATTAGGATATATTTTTTAATTGTGATTGTTGCCTTTATATCGTTGCAGATTGGCTGCAAGGATAAGATAGTTGACCCGCCGGTAAAAAATCCGCGTGAATATACGTGGACTGTTGATACAATTGCATACCCCGGCAGCTTTCAGACTATGATGACAGATATCTGGGCAAGCTCGTCTAATAATGTTTATATAGTAGGACATAACGATCAACCAGGGCCTGGGACAATGTTTAGGTATGATGGAAAAAACTGGAAAACTACAAAATTTCATCAAGCTGAAGGTGGCCAGATAAGTGGAGCATTAAGTTTATGGTCAATATATGGATTTGGTCCTAATAATATTTGGGCAGTTGGTCATAGGTCTGATTACAATCCAAATCCGCCGCCGGATCATTTATATAACAGTTTAATAATTCAATACGACGGTGTGCGCTGGAAAGAACATAGTGTGAGCGAAGGAAATATACTCCAATCTATTTGGGGAAGTAGTCCAACTGATATTTGGGCTGGAGGTGTAAACACATTGTTACATTATAATGGCGTAAGATGGTCAATATATCCAATAGAAATACCTCCGCAGGGAATTCAATTTATCAGTATTTCTGGTTTAACTGCCTCAGAGGTCTATATGGTAGGATACCGGAACGATGTAGTTGATCCGATTGACTCTCTTGCATATTTGATGTATCTATTTAATGGAAAAAACTGGTCGATAATTGACAGTATGATTTGGATTGGAGGTCCTTCGCCAGATAAATATGGTGTTATTTTAAAAAATATAGCTGGCGTTCTTTATAGTGCTGGATGGGGTGTATTCAAAAAACAAAATTCAACTTGGGAAAGATTACTTTCTATAGATTTATCACTTTCTGGAGTCGGAGGAACGCATGAACAAAATATATTTGCTGTAGGTATGTTGAGCCATGTTTGGCATTACAATGGTGTTGACTGGTATCAGTATCCCCAATTCATTGGAAACTATAGAGATTTTTCTGATGTCTGGACCGATGGTAGACAAGTATTTATTGTCGGTAACGATGGTTATCAGACTTATGTAGCACGAGGGAGATGAGCCAATAAACATAAAGAAACAAACTACATAAATAAAACACGGGAATATTTTATAACTTTTAAGGGAACGGATTACGACGATGATAATTTTATTTAAAACTACCATTATTGCTGTTAGTACTTTAACATTATTATTTATTAATGTTAATGTTACAAATTCACAATGCACAGGTTATCCGGTGAATTGGGACGGGAGGAAGTTAACAGAATCAGCATATAGATGGACACTTAGCAATGCAAACAATGTTCGCCGTACAGATAATACACTAATACCAGAGGCTGACATCCGCGAGGACATTAGATTCTCTATAAATAAGTGGTTAAATGCAATAAACGCAGAAGGTGCTTTACTAACGATTGTTGAAGGTGGATCAGTAGGAACACCTATTAACTTTCGATTTGAAGAAAGCCTTGAAGAAGGGATTTGTGGCGCGGCTGCTTATCCGGATATCCGCCTTAAACGAACAGAATGGTATAGTCAAACAGCCGAAGGGGTTGATCTTAAGACTACAATTCTACACGAGTTAGGGCATATATTTCTCGGTGGAGGTCACTGGGGAGCGGGAATAATGGGACTTAGAGAATGTGATCAAATAAAAAGACATGATCTTTCTCAATGTGAACGGGAAATTGTCTTGAACACATATAATCCAAAATATATCGTAATTGTCAAAAACAATTTTGGGAACGGTATTGGTGGCGGGAGTATAAAAGTTGATGGATTACAGTATGATAATATTCCTCAGTCAGGTAAAGAATTCACGTGGCGGAAATACGGTCCTACACACACTATTACTGTTGTCGATTCTCAGGATATTCCTGAAAATGGTGTGAATTATAGGAGAATATATCAGAGGTGGATAAATAATTCAAGCGCTATTTTGGTAACACGCCCGATGCTTTCATTTTCACCTTCAGCAAACACACAAATGTACACCGCTGTTTTTGAAAAAGAATTCAACATTACATTTCAGAACAATTTTATAGGTGCTAATGGTGGACAGATAAAGGTAAACGGGATAATTCAAAATGCACCATTTACTACAAAGACCCTAGCAAGAAACCCGCCACAATCAATCACCTCAGAAGCAATGTATCAGGTAATAAATAGAATAGAAAACACATTTAAATTTTGGACAAACAAGGGAGTGTAAATAATTCTGTGTAAATGGTTATTTCTAAGCAGCTCGAAGTAAA
>CAYTID010000038.1:0-20916 GCA_964437735.1 uncultured Ignavibacteriaceae bacterium
TACCGGAGAACTGTGAGGGTGGGGTATTTCGAAATAAATGTACTTCAGGAATATCCAGCGGTGATTATCAATTAGATAATTTTTTATTATATTCATATATAAATAAGGAGAATTTTAATATGCTAGAAATGAAACGCAGGGATTTCCTGCAAAAGAGTGGTGCAGGCGTTATAGCCGGATTAACATCACCTTTCTGGTTCGACTTGCTCGCTCATGGTAAGGTTCCTTCTCGTTCCTCGTCTCTTTTTGATGATCGCTTCGGTGTATCAATAGAAGATATGAAGAAAATTTTACAAGTAGCTCTCTCAAAAGGGGGTGAATTCTCTGAATTATTTTTCGAGTATAAAATTTCTAATTCAGCGAGGATGGAAGAAGATATAATTAAAGACACTTCAGAGAGCATCGTACTTGGCGTCGGCATCAGGGTTTTAAAAGGAAATCAAACGGGTTACGGTTACACCGATGATTTATCGTTCGAAAAAATGAAACAAACCGCACTCACTGCTGCAGCTATTGCAGCAGGGAAATCGAAATACTCAATTGCTGATCTCAGACTTAAGAAACCGGCACATCAGGTATATGACATGAAATTGTCGTTCAATGATTTGAATCTTCGTTCCAAAGTTGACCTTGTTAAAGAGGCTTATAATTCGGCTATCTCGTACGATCAACGAATTACAAAAGCGCAGGTAACACTTACCGATGAAATTCAATATATCACGATTGCAAATAGTGAGGGATTGTTAATTTCCGATGCGCGCCCTCAGGCAAGACTGATTGTAAATGCAACAGCTGAGGAGAAGGGGATCCGCAATACCGGTTCTGGTAATGGGGGCGGGCGTGTTGGATTTAACTTTTATGAAAACGAAATTACACCGAAAGAAATCGGAAGGATAGCAGGAGAAGAGGCAATTACGCTTCTTTCTGCTATTGATCCGCCGGCAGGCGAGCAACCTGTAGTACTTGGGAGTTTGCAATCGGGCGTGATGATACATGAAGCAGTAGGACATCCATTCGAAGCGGATGGAAATCGTAAAAAAACATCCATCTTTTGGGATAAGATGGGTAAGCGAGTGGCAAATCCCATTGTAACAATTTACGAAGATCCCACAATTCCTAACTATCGAGGAAGTCTCAATATCGACGACGAAGGAACAGTTACTCAGAAAACAATGCTCATTGAAAAAGGTAAATTAGTGAGCTATCTGCAGGATCGTCTTTCTGCAAAGTTAATGGGAATGGATATGACAGGAAACGGGCGACGGATGTCGTATCAATTCAATCCGATCCCGCGTATGACAAATACCGTGTTGGCGCCGGGCGATGCTACTAGCGAAGATATCATTAGTTCTGTAAAAAAAGGCTTTTACGCCGAAACTTATCAAGGCGGACAAGTAAGCGATGCAGGTAAGTTTACATTTTCAGTGAACAGAGGTTACATTATTGAAGATGGTAAATTAACAACACCCGTAAAAAATGCTACACTTATTGGTACTAATGTACAAATTTTAAATGAGGTCGAAATGATTGCAAACGACACACAATACTTCTTGGGTACTTGCGGAAAAGATGGGCAATCGGTTGCGGTGACTGCCGGTACACCCACACTTAAACTCCGTCAGATGACGGTAGGAGGCCGAAAATGAAAAACGATAATTTATTGAAATTAGCTGAGGATTTAGTAAGCTTTGGTCGTAAAAAAGGTGCAAGTCAAATAGAGGTTACTGTCGGACAGGGGAGTGAATTTTCTCTAGATGTCCGCGAAGGTGAGGTTGAGCGCCTAGTAGAAGCCGGATCGAAGGGACTTTCACTTCGTGTCTTTGTTGATAACAAGATGGCAAGGGCGAGCTCTTCCGATCTTTCAAAAGCTACGTTGGAAAAACTTGTTGAAAACGCCATTGAGCGGGCAAAACTTTCGAGTGTAGATCCAAATGCAGGGCTTCCTGAAAAAGAGGTTATTGATATAGATGTAGATATACTGAAGATATGGGATCCCGCTGTTATAGAGCTTTCCCCTGAGAAAAAAATTGCCGCAGCAAAAGAGATCGAAAAAATATGTTTAGCCGATAAGCGTGTGAAAAAAAGTTTCGGTGCTTCATACGGTACTTATATAGGAGAAATCTTCCTGACAAACTCTAGCGGTTTCAGCGCTTTTTATAAACGAACATCATGCTCGGCGGGGGTCTATCTACAATCCGGAGAAGAGCCGAATCTCTTTGATGAAGGTTGGTTCGATTCATCAAGAATACTCGCTAATCTTGAAAGTCCGGAAGATATTGCAAGCAAAGCTATTCATCGGGTTACAAGGCTCATTGGAGGCAAAAAAGTCGAATCGCAAAATGTCTCCGTTGTGCTTGAATCTCCGATGGCTGCCAGTTTATTAAGTTTTCTTAATACCTGTATCAGTGGAAATAATATATACCTTAAACAATCGTTCCTCGCTGGAAAACTTGATGAAAAGATAGGATCCGATCTCGTCACGGTTATCGATGATGGATTGATTCCCGGTGCAGCCGGTACGAAACCGTTCGATAATGAAGGTGTTCCTACACGAAAAACAATCGTCATTGAAAATGGTGTACTGAAAAATTATCTTATGGATACTTATTCTGCCCGGAAATTAAAAATGAAATCTACAGGCAATGGCGCCGGTGTCACTAATTTCTATCTCAATGCCGGAAAATCTACTCCTGAGGAAATTATCAAATCGGTTGATAAAGGACTTTTTCTCACCGGTACAATTGGACATGGATTAGTCCCGACAACCGGAGATATTTCACGCGGTGCGTACGGATTGTGGATTGAAAACGGAGAACTGACATATCCGGTCGCAGAAATTACAATATCCGGGAATCTTGGAGAGCTTCTCAAAGGAATCGAGATGGTCGGAAGTGATTTGACTTTTAAGAGGTCTATTACAGCGCCGACTATTAAAGTCGCTGAAATGACTGTTGGCGGAAAATAATCTATCAACTATAAACGAAATTTATATTGCATAGTTTTTCAGAGAAGATGCAGACAATTGTTGACCGTTTTAATTCCCGACACGTGTATCAAGCCGCTGTCCCTGTCGTTACCAATACAATCTGTCAAATAGATTTTTGACGAAATATTTAATATTTATTTTAAATATCTATCAAACCAATCTTGAACCCTATACATAATATCCAACTGTTGAGCCTTCTCGCCCATACCGTGTTCAGCACGGGGATAAGCAACAAATTCTGTCGGAACCCCTTTCCATTTAAGTGCAGTATATAATTCCTGACTCTGACTGATAGGAACGCGTAAATCTTTTTGTCCATGCAGCAATAATGTTGGTGTATTTGCATTGTGAATGTGTTTGAGAGGGGATCTCTCCCAAAAAAAATCGTAGTGATTATACATAACCATATCCCAATGAACCATTGTATTTTCCCAAAATATGTCGGTCGTTCCCATATAGCTTACCCAGTTTGTAATAGCCATTGTTGCAACCGATGCTTTAAACCGCTGACTGGCAAAAGTAGCAGCCCATGCTGCTGTCAAGCCGCCGTAACTTCCACCACCAATTCCTACTTTTTCTCCGTCAGTAATTCCTTTTGTAATCAGGTAATCAATACCTGTCAGCATATCGAAAAATTCCTTGCCCATTAAATCCCGATGGTCGCCCATACAAAATTCAGCGCCTCTGCCAATGCTGCCCCGATAATTGGGCATAAAAACCACATATCCCGCAGCAGCCAGCTGTTGTGCCCAATTGTGATAACCGACATTCCAACCGTTTAAATATGCCGATTCAGGTCCCCCGTGAGCCTGAAGCACAGTCGGATATCTTTTCCCTTTCTCATAACCTACTGGGTAGACGAGCACACCTTCAATGTCCAGATCGTCAATGCTTTTCCATTTGAAAATTTTCTGTTTCCCAAAAGTTAGTCCGTTCAGTTGAGGATTGAAATTAGTAAGTTTGATGAGATTAGGTTTGTTTACATTACTGAAAAAGATTTCATTCGGGTGTATTGAAGTATTAGCAGCGAATGCCATCTTTAATCCGTCGGAATTAAAACTCACGCTGTTGAAATATATTTTTTTATCGAAAACCGGATTAATTTTTTTATCAGATATATTAACCGAGTAAAATCTGTTATCCTGTCTGTCGATTGTTATAAAGGATAAAATTGAACTTTTTGGTATCCATGAAATCCATGTTGCGGTTTGTTCTAAATTTGTAGTGATATTTTCTGGACTACCACCGCCGGGCGGTACAATAAAAACACTTCCGGCAAAACCATCTTTTAATAATGTGGCTCCGAGATATGCAATCCACTTTCCGTCAGGTGACCAGCGTGGTGATGATAACTTTCCTTCAGTTTTTGTTACTAACTTCGATTCACCTCCTTCCGCTGAAACAGTCAGCAACTTTACAAACATATAAGAGTGATCTGTCAGCGGTGAGTCGCTTGCGGCGATCACAAATTGATTATCGTCCGGTGACCAGTCGTAATCGTAAACATGGTTGTTACCCGTTGTAATTAGTTTTACTTCCTTGGTGTTTACATTCGCGGTGTATAATCGTGAGTATTTGAAGTTCTTATCGGTAATTATCCAATCCTTGCCGGTTTTTTCATTTGATAAATCCTCTTTTGATTTAGGATCAGTCATTAAGAAAGCTATTTTATTACCCTCGTTCGACCATTTGATCGACCGTAAGGAATTATCAACATTAGTTAATTGAACTGCTTCACCGCCATCAAAAGGTATCAGGAAAATTTGAGCTTTGTCTGATTCTCCTCGCGTAGAAATAAATGCAATCAATTTTCCGTCGGGTGACCACCTGGGGATCTGGTCGCTTTTAGTATTGTAAGTAAAGCGGAATGGGTTACCGCCGTTAGTGTTCATCATCCATATTTCTGACAATTGCGGTCCGGGATTTTCGTCATCTTGTCGCTGACGTGCCGTCTGAAAGATTATATTTTTACTGTCCGGAGATAATTGTACTTCAGATATATTCCTGATATTTACAATCATTTCGGAAGTAATAGTCTTAACTTGAGCAAAACAGTTTGAAGAAATTATAATTACAAAAAGAAAAAATTTTAGTGTTATTAATGTTTTTTCTAATTTCATAAAGTTTCCTCTTATTTAATACCAATTAATTCTCGCGCACTCTTTAATCCTGTTGCGGTTACTTCTTCACCACTTAATAACTTTGCAACTTCGCGGATGCGTTCATCTTTATTTAGTTTTTTCATTTTTGTAAAAGAGCGGTTACCATCTTCAATTTTTTCAACTACCAGATGAATATCAGCCAGTCCTGCAATTTGGGGAAGATGTGTAATAGCAATGATTTGATGATATTTTGATAGATTTTTTATACTCAGTCCGACCGCCTGAGCGATTCTGCCACTTATGCCGATATCAATTTCATCAAATATTAACAAGGGAAGGCGTTCAGTTTTTGCCAAAATTGTTTTCAGAGCAAGCATAATTCTAGATATTTCTCCACCGGATGCTACTTTAACCAGAGGTTTTACAGATTCTCCGATGTTGGTTGAGATGTAAAACTCGACAAAATCGATTCCCTTTGGAGTGGTTTCATAAAATTTATTATACAAATTCACCAAACCGTTTTCGTCGTCCGTTTTTTTTGAATCGATTTTTATTTCAAATTTTGAATTTTGTATTCCTAAATCTGTTAACACACCTACTATGGATTTGGATACTGTTTTAGTGGTCTCTTTCCTTTTTGTTGAAAGTTTTAACGCGAATTCGGAAGCGATTTTTCTTTTTTCTTCGATTGATGTTTTGATTTTATTGATTTCATCTTCGAAATTCGCCGCCAACTTCAGCTCAGCGCCAATTTTTTCGCGGTAAGCGAGAAGCGATTCTATCGAGCCGCCGTATTTTTTTTTCAATAGTGAAATCTGCCCTAACTTGTTTCTGATCGATTCAAGTTTTTCCGTATTAAATTCAATTTTAGAATTATATATGTTAACTGCGGAGGCAAGTTCTTTAACAATCGATTCGGCTGATTTCGATTCATTTAATCCTTCCGTAAAGTTGTCATCGATTTGAGAAAGGATTTCGAATTGCTTTCGAGCTAGTGTCAATTGCTCATATGCAGAATTATTTCTCTCATATAAAAGCTGATACAATCCGAAAGTAAGCTCGTTTAATTTTTCAGCATTTTCCAAAATCTTCAATTCGTTCTCAAGGCTTTCTTCATCGCCAGATTCAATTCCGAGTTCATCAATTTCAGATTTTTGAAATTCGTATAAATCCTGTTTCTCTTTCAGGATACTCTCTTTTTTCCTGAGTTCGCGAAGCTTATTGATTTCATCAGATAAAGATATATAAGCTTCTGAAAAATTATCTACGAGCTTATGATGCCCACCGTAATCGTCCAAAAAATCGATGTGCGTTTCGGTTCTAAGAAGGGACTGGTGTTCGTGTTGTCCGTGCAGATCGACAAGTAAATCACCGATATTTTTCATGGCATTTAATGAGACCAAAGAATCGTTTACAAAACATCTGCTTTGACCTTTTAAAGAAACTTCACGGCGAAGAATCAATTCATCAGAGAAGTCTATTTCCAGAGATGTCAACAAATCTTTTAACTTATTATTATCTGTTATACTGAATATTCCCTCGACAATTGCTTTTTCCGTATCTTTTCGGACCGCATCCGTATCGGCACGCTCTCCCAGAATAAGACTTAGTGCATCTATTAGAATAGATTTACCGGCGCCTGTTTCCCCTGTGATTATATTTAAACCGGTTTCAAAATTAATATCTAATTTTTCAATTAAAGCATAGTTTTGAATATGAAGAAGTTTTAGCATGGAATTTATCAAAGATTTTTTTATAATTTAATCATTTTTAGCAAAATTTCAATTCATTTTTGAATGTGTCTTTTGTATTTATTAAATTATTGATGTAATCAATAATAAAGGAATTTATATGATAAATGAATTACTTATTATTACAGGACTTATAATCGGGAGTGTTGTGAATTCGGAGAATTCGGACAAAATTATATTACCAAAACCTAAAACAATCGGGAAGACATCGGTTGAAGAAGCTTTAAATAACCGGAGAACTGTCAGGTCTTTTTCAAATCAGGAAATTTCGATAGAAGAATTAGGCCAATTATTATGGGCAGGTCAGGGGATTACTTCGGATAACGGAAAGCGAACAGCTCCTTCAGCCGGAGCGCTTTATCCGTTAGAGATTTATGTTGTTGCAGGAAATGTTAAAGGACTTGTTCCTGCCGTTTATAAATATAACCCTAAGGATCACAGCATAAAAAAAGCCTTAACTGGAGATAAGCGTCGAGGATTAGCTGATGCTGCATTAAGTCAGGAACAAATAATCACAGCTTCGGTTGACATTATTATTACTGCTGTATATGAACGAACTTCGAAGAAATATGGGAGAAGAACTGAAAGGTATGTTCATATAGAGGTAGGACATGTGGCTCAGAATATTTTACTCCAAGCTGAGAGCTTAAAATTGGTGAGTTGTCCGGTTGGGGCATACAATGATGAGAAAGTAAAAAAATATTTAGAGATTGAAGAAGAACCGCTATATATATTAACGATCGGAAGATAATTTTTAATTTGATTGAATATTATCGGAGTTTGTATGAAAATTGAGTTCCGGCAGGTCATCAATGATATTGAGGTAATATGCCATGCGGATAAATTCCGTTAAACCGTTTTTTGACTCATCATCAAATTGATATGAAAATGCTGATAAGTATTCTATGATTTGCGTCTGGTCATATTTATTCTGATTTTTTGCAATTTGATTCAGATTTGATTGACCACTTACAGCAGCTTTATGAATCACATTGATTTCTTCTTCCGTGAGAATTTCTTTACGACTGACCCAGAAGCCGTGGACGTAAGGAAGTTCAGTGAGATCAAACCATTCATCGACGAGGTCGAGCTTCCCTTGCCGATCAATGAGTGGAATATTCTCATCACCAATTTTTAATACAGCATCTGCTTTTCCTAGCAAATTATCTACACCTCCTGTTGCAGGAATAAATTGGGGGACAGTAGAATACTTTTCACTCATAATAATTTTTGTCAAAACCATTTCTGAGATGTTTACCAGATCCGTAGCGATAGTATTAATATGCTTTAGGTCTTCTTTAAAATAAAGTTGGATTGTGTTGCTGAAACCCTTTGACGAAACGCAAATATTTGAAATGATAGAATATTTATCATGGTCGCGGGCGTAACTGATAGGAGATAAAAAAGCTGCGTCAAGAATTTCTTCACGCAGCATTTTTGAAACTTGAGCCGGAGTATCGGTAATTAATTCAAATAAATCATACCTCTCCGATAACCCTTGAAAAACAGGGGAGCAGTAAATACCCGGAATGATACCAATCTTTTTTTGAGAAGGCATCAGGTCCCATTTTAAGCTGATGTTTTTTGTCTAATCTGCTTAGCAGCAAGTTGTCTGAGATAATATAATTTTGCCCTTCTTACTTTGCCTCCTTTAACAAGCTCGATTTTTGCTATTCTGGGAGAATGGAAAGGGAAAATTCTTTCAACGCCGACACCATTCGATATTTTACGAACGGTGAAGGTTGAGCTCATTCCGCTGCCGCGTTTAGCAATTACCACGCCTTGAAATTGCTGAATGCGTTCTTTTTCGCCTTCAATAACTCTGACGTGAATATTTACTGTATCACCGGGTTTAAAGCCGGGAATATCAGTTTTTAATTGCGTTGCTTCTACTAATTGCATTTTGTTCATTTTTATATCCAGTTTTTAATTAATCTTTCAATAAGTCAGGGCGATGTAACTTAGTTCTTTGCAGTCTTTGTTCCATCCGCCATTTTTCTATTTTTTTATGGTTACCCGATAATAATACATCGGGAACTGATAATTCTTTGTACACCGGAGGCTTGGTATAACACGGAGCGCCTAATAAGCCATCCTGAAATGAGTCGCTCAACATCGATTCACTGTCGCCCAATACGTCCGGGATGAGCCGGACAACAGCATCGAGTACAACCAATGCTGCGGGTTCACCCCCCGTTAAAACAAAATCACCGAGCGAAACTTCTCGTGTCACCAGCGCCTTGCGAACTCGTTCATCGATACCTTTATAATGTCCGCAAAGCAAGATAATATTTTTTTTCAGTGAAAATTCCGTTGCTAATTTTTGTGTGAATTTTTCACCATCAGCAGTGAGATAAATTATCTCGTCGTATGTTCTTTTTTTTTGTAATGATTCAATGCATTCAAAAATCGGTTCGGGCTTCAATACCATTCCTGCGCCGCCGCCATAAGGCGTATCGTCAATCGTTTTATGACGATCGTGAGTAAATTTTCGTAAATCCTGAATTTTAATTACAACTTTTTTACTCTTTTTCGCTCGTCCGATGATGCTGCTGTTGAGTGGTGACGAAAGAGCCTTTGGGAATCCACTGATGATGTCGATTCTCATATATATTATTTCTCGGGCAAAAAGCCTTCGACATCCTGAACGACAATTTTTTTCTTTTTTATGTCTACGCTTTTAATATACTGTTCGAGCACCGGTATCCAGATTTCCGGGTTACCTTCAATTACCCAGATATCCTGTGCAAAACTTTCACTTTTTCTGTGAACATCGATTACAGTTCCGAGTGTCTTCCGTCCGAATTTTACAGTGCATCCAACAATATCATGTATATAATAAGACCCTTCAGGAGGTTTCACTGCATCTTCTTCAGCAACAAATAAATATTGTCCGTTCAAAGTTTTAATCTGCTCACGATTTTCGATTTCGCGTAGTCTGACAATAATGCCTTCACGGAAAAAACGGATGTCTGTTACATGATAACTTGTGACATCGTTTTCACTCGGTCCGATATAAATCTGGTTAAGAGTTAAAAGTCTACGTTTATATTCTATGAACGGCTTGAACTTGAATTGCCCTCTGATTCCGTAACTTTTACCTACTTTACCAAGAGCGTATAAGCTTGTTTTCTTTTTCAAGGTAATAGTACTAATTTTTTTTAAAATATATCTAAGCCGAAAGCTTACATATGAATGCTTTCGGTTGTTGAATAATCTTTAATCTAAAATTTCAAGAATTGCCCGCTTTCCTTCTTTTGCGCCGATAGCGCTGAGAAGGGTGCGCAATGCCTGGGCTGTCTTTCCTTTTTTTCCGATAACTTTTCCGATATCCGATTCACCCACTTTCAACTTGAAAACAACTTTCGATTCCTTTAATTCTTCTGTAACCTCTACTTCTTCCGGCTTATCTACAAGATGTTTTGCAACGAATTCGATGAATTCTTTCATGATTTGCTCCTTTCTAGATTTGCTATGTTCAACAGTTTACAGTTTCCCGCTAATACGTGCGAGCTAAAAATTTATTTTAACCTGCGTTTTCAGCAGGAGCAGTTGCTACTTGTCCGGTTTCCGGTGCAGAAGCTTTCTTTTTCTTCGATAGCTTCCGTTTTAATTTTTTCTCTGTTTTCAATCGTTCTCTTTCAGCTTCGAGAAGGTGGAATTTTTCCATTTCCATTGCGATTGTGGCTTCGTCAGTCTCTTTTTTTATCAATCGCCACTTTAACATGTATCCCTTACGTTTTAGTAAGGTTCGGACTGTGTCAGTTGGAGTCGCCCCTCTTTTAAGCCATTTAAATAAAATATTCTCTTTGATATCAATTTTAAAAGGATTTGTTAATGGGTTATACACCCCTATAGCTTCGATAAACCGACCGTCTCTTGGTGATTTTGAGTCTGCAGCAACAATTTTGTAAATGGGTTGTTTCTTTTTACCCATTCTCCGTAATCTAATTTTTACCAAGTTATTACTCCTTTGTTTTTATAATACAATATATGAAAAAAAAAATTATTATCCATAAGTTAGTTGACTTTTTTTAAAAATCCAAAAACATCCTTTTAATTGAAAGGAAGTCCGAATTTCTTTAAATTTTTAGGCATTTTCCCTTTTGAGAAGATTTTCATCATTTTTTGCATCTCAAAAAATTGTTTAAGCATTTTATTTACATCTTGAATCGATGTTCCGCTCCCCAGAGATATTCTTTTTCTCCGGCTTCCGTTGATGATATTCGGGTTTTGCCTTTCTTCAAGTGTCATCGATTGTATTATTGCCTCGATTCTGATTAACGATCTGTCGTCGATGTTATTATTCTGAGGCAGCTTATTTAATCCTGGTATCATTCCGATGAGTTGAGATACCGGGCCCATTTTTTTGACTTCTTGAAGTTGATCTAAAAAATCTTCCAGACTGAACTGAGATTTTCTGATTTTCTCTTCAATTTTTTTTACTTTATTTTCGTCGAATTGCTGTTGGGCTTTTTCTACAAAAGAAACAATATCACCCATGCCTAAAATTCGTGAAGCCATCCGTTCGGGATAAAATGGTTCGATGGCATCGAGTTTCTCACCTACGCCAACAAATTTTATCGGTTTATTCACGACAGAGCGGATGGATAAGGCAGCTCCGCCTCGCGTATCTCCGTCTAATTTTGTAAGAACAACACCATCAAAATTTAATTTGTCGTAAAAAGCTTTTGCAGTGTTTACTGCGTCCTGACCCGTCATCGAATCGACTACAAACAAAATTTCGTGAGGATTAGTCCGGTTTTTGATCGATTCAACTTCAGCCATCATTTTTTCGTCAACGTGAAGTCGTCCTGCTGTGTCAATTATTACTAAATCACGGGCTGATTTTCGGGCGTGCTCAACTGATTCAACAGCAATTTCGATAGCATTTTTATTTTTCTGATGATAGACCGGAATATCAATTTGTTTTCCAAGTAATATCAATTGATCAATCGCTGCGGGGCGGTAAATATCTGCTGCTGTTAGCAAGGGGTTTCGCCCTTTTTGTTTCAGCAGCTTTGCCAGCTTTGCACAAAATGTAGTTTTACCTGAACCTTGTAAACCTGCAACGAGTATCACAGTCGGAGGCAGGTTCGAATATTTAATTTCGTGCTGGGTTTCACCCAGTAATTTAATCAGTTCGTCATGAATGATTTTAATAATTAACTGACCGGGGGTAATGCTGGAGATAACTTCATAACCAATAGCGCGTGCTTGTACATCGTCTATAAATTTTTTGACTACCTTGTAATTAACGTCTGCATCCAGAAGTACACGGCGTACTTCCCGCATTGACTCAGCAATATTATCTTCCGATATTTTACCATATCCCCTGAGTTTTTTAAAGACGTTTTCAAGTTTTTGTGTTAAATCTTCAAACATTTGTCAAATCTGTAAAAAATGAAAAAAATCAGGTTTTTTCAGCCTGACTTTTAAAATTGTGGTTTAAATTTACAAAAAAAAGGGTTAGTATGCAAGAAGCAGCTATAAACCTAATTTATTGAGTAAATAATTGATTTTTCCTCTAATCCCTAATTTGTACCCATGCCGCGAAGCCGTACCTTGTCCCTCGTGGATTACATAATTTTCTATTTCGAAATTTAGTAATTCATAATTCTTCAGAACTGCATCTTGCATGTTTTTCAGGCAGGGAGAACCATGATATTGAAAAGGTATTAAATCGCTATATATCGATTTCTTAATCATCATACAAATGGGGCGTATATACCGGATACCGTTTGACGATGGTTTGATATCGAAACCCCGTTTATTCATGTAGATTAGTTTACCAATAGCGTAATTACGTTCATTTGATTGTAGGTTCGAAATCATTTCTTCGACAATACCATCATTAATTAAATGTGAATCAGAATCGAAAAAAAGAATATATTCAGATGAAATTAATTCGACAGCCTGGTGCATAGCGGGACCATGATGAATGTTTTGTTGATTACAGAAAACAGTGAGTTTTTTTTCCTGCACGAAAATATCCTTGAGGATCTCACTTGAATTGTCTTTAGATCCGTTATCTATCAGCAAAACAGGCAGCGTAGGATAAAAATGTTGGAGGGATTTTATAGCTCGTTCGGTCAAATCGGGAGTTTGATAATTGATGACTACGACCGTAACTAATTTATCGAGGTTCACACTTCTATAAAATTATTTTCTGATTACAGCTATTTTACTCATACCAATTTTATTTCCGTTTTCCGAATAAGCAGCAATGATGTAAATTCCGGAAGCAACAAGATTTCCGGAATCATCTGTGCCATCCCAGAATCCTATTCGTCCACCGATAGTGGTAATTTCATTTATAATTCTTCCGTCAACTGATAAAATTTTAAGAGAAGAATTCAATACAAGTCCGTCAATTGTTAACAGTGTTGTCGAAGGTATAATAAATGGGCTTGGATATGTGATAATATTATCGAGGTTTTGCGATGGAGCTATGGCGCCGGTCTGTAAAACCGAAATTCCTTTTTCTGTTCCGAAATAAATTAATCCGTTGTTCCTATTCATTGCTATTGAAAAAACATTATCATCCAATAATTTTCCGCTTGTATTTTGTGCTGTAAATTGCTGAAGGATTGATGTTCCGTCGCGCGATAAAACAAATATCCCTTTTGGAGTAGCAATCCATTTTTGATTTAACGGGTCGACTAAAATATCGTTTATCTTCTGATCTCGTAGAGGAAAGTATGAAGCGATCCGGTTAATCGGATTTTTTGCATTATAGATAATACTAATGCCTGCATCGGTTGTACCGGCCCAAATTTCCCCTTCGTTATCAACGGTTACTACTGAAATGTTATCGCTCGATAAGCCATTCGTTTTTGAAACTTTACCCCAATTTGATCCGCTGAAAGCCCCTGTCAACCGTTCATTTTCGTTGTAAAATAGTATTCCGCCGCCACCCCACAACCACTTTGTGTCATTCTCATCAATTGTGATACCTGTCGATACAAAAGCAACGGGAGATTTGGCATACGTAAATGTTGAATCTTTTCTGAAAACACTCAGCAAAGTGTCGCCGCGTCCTGTGCGGACATTGATCCAAGAATTACCCGCCTTATCTGTTACAACTCCTGCGACAACAACATACGTTGGAGGATTTATCAACGTTGGAGGTAAACCGTTTCTTGTGTTAAACACTTTAATAATTTGGTTATCATTACTAATTAAAGCTGCTCCGGCTCCGAATCCGCTAGCCCATTTTGTATTATTGTTTCCTATATTAACCTGATAGTAATTAGGATCTATTAAAATCGGATGAGTATCTACATTATATTGATGCCAGTCTTTTCCATCAAATCTTACAATTCCCTTTCCGTTTGTTTCGCCGGTTCCGGCCCATAAATTACCATTGTCATCTACAGCTAATCCGATGAGAATATTAGTAGGGGGACCGGAAGGAAGAATTTTAAGTTTTGTTCCAGATGTAATTAAGGATACTCCGTCATTTTGTGTTCCGATGAATATATTTCCATTGGCAGATTCGACCGTTGTCAGGATTGAAGGAAAAGCATTATCGACTAAGGAAATAGTCTCGTCAATATTTACTTTCCATAATTCGGATTCTGTAATAAAGAAAAGATTATTAGCGCCAGATGCGATAGCGAGAATATTTTTATTAAACGTACCGCTTACAGTTTGCCATGTCGATGATCCATATTTAACAAGCCCCGAACGTGTGGCTGCATATAATCTATTTTTAAAAACTGCTATTGATTTTACTGTGTTTGATGGTAATCCGTTGTTAGTCTGAAAAATTTTCCAGCTTTGCGGAGCGATCAGGTTGGGATTAGAGCGACCGGCTGCGGCTATACCATTATTTGTCGCTATCCAGATCGTATCATTAAAAATTATGGAAGCATTCACATTTCCGGATATCTGTTGAGTCGGTCCGAATTTTGTATAACTGTCCGCGAATTGATTTTTAGTAATTAACAAAACACTTACTCCCAGTGAAGAGGAAATAAGCAAAGTATCTCCGAGAGCATATAAATTATTGATGGATTTTTGCGGCGAATTTGAGAGGAAGATATCTGAAAAATAATTCCAACTGGATTTTGAAGGCTGATAATTATGGATATATCCGTTTTTCGCACCGATCCAAACTGAATTGTTTTTGTCGATGGCTATTGAACTGACATCAATTGTTTTTAGTCCTTCGGAAGTTGTGATATTAGTATAGCTGCTGTCTTCGGAATTGTATGAAAAAATTCCTCCGCTAGTTGCAGACCAAATTATTCCGTTTCTAACGGTGATGGACCGGATTTCTTTTTTTGAAGTAAGTGATTTCCAGTTCCCTATTCCTGTGAAACATGTTGATGTCAGAGAAAGAGATAATAACAAAAATATTATTTTTTTTGACATTAAAATTTTTATTTTATAGCGTTATAGAGATTTACCAATTCTATTACACTTAAGGCTGCATCCCAACCTTTATTTCCGCTTTTCGATCCCGCTCTTTCAATCGCTTGTTCGAGAGTGTCGGCAGTTAATACACCTAAAGTAACCGGAATTGAAGAACTTAATCCGATCTGGGCAATCCCCTTCGTAACTTCGGCAGCAATAAAATCAAAGTGCGGAGTTTCGCCTCTGATAACGCAACCGATGCAGATAATAGCATCAAATTTTTCCGTTAATGCAATTTTTTGAGCTACCTGAGGAATCTCAAAAGCACCAGGACAGTAATAGATAGTTATGTTGTTCATGTCGGCGTCATGTCGCTCAAGGCAATCAAGGGCGCCGTCTAACAACCTTTTAGTTATAAAATCGTTAAATCTGCTGGAGATAATTGCGTATTTTTTCCCCTTAGCAGATAATTTTCCTTGTACAACTTTCGTCATAACGTTTCCTGAATTGTAATTAATTTATTTAAAAAGTCTCTGTTTCATAGCCGTTACCATTGAATAGGGGATAGTATACTTTCCTAATGCATGATCGTCGTCCCTCATTCCACCATGAAAATCTGATCCACCGCATTCGAGAAGAAAATATTCACTCGTGAGTTTTTTATAATATTCAGTAGTAATCTTATTATGATTGGGATGGATTATCTCTATCCCGTCAACGCCTATGTTTATAAGGTGATAAATATCTTTTTCTTCCAGGAAGCCGCCCGGATGAGCAATAAATGATAATCCTCCTGCCTGATTTATAATTTTAATAGCCTCTTCGGGAGGGAATTTATATTTTTTTTCATAAGCAGGCCCACCGTCCCTAATGTACTTAATAAATGCGCTCCGATAGTTATCAACATAACCGCCATTAACCATTGCGTGGGCAATATGAGGTCTGCCGATTGCCGAATTCTGTGAAATTTCCAGTACTATGTCTAGATCTATAGGGATATTTAGAGAATTTAGTTTGTGGATAATTCTTTTTGCTCTTTTTATTCTTTCTTCTCTGAAGAATTCAAGAAATTCGAGGAGAGTTTTATCCTTGTAATCGATAAAGTATCCGAGTATATGGATATCTGTGTCGTTCAACATTGTACTTAGTTCGACACCGGGGATTACTTCGACGCCGATGTTCTTGCCGATGTTAACTGCTTCTTCAATACCGTTTACACTGTCATGATCAACGATTCCTACGCACTCGAGTCCTGCAGATTTCACTTTATTCAACAATTCTTTCGGACTCAGTTTCCCGTCGGAATAGGAAGTGTGCAGATGCATATCAACCTTCTTCAATAATTTAGCTGATTTTGAAGTCATGATCTTTTCAATATGTGTAAAGGTTGATATTTCCTATAAGTATAAACTCTTAAATTTTTCGTAGTCATTTATAATTAATTTGTTTCCTTCAAGCTCAATATGTCCTTTTCGAATGAACATATGCACCATGCGCGAAATCGTTTCGCGCGATGTACCTGCCATGCTGGCTAAATCCTGCTGAAGCGGCAGTTGGTCGATTTCAACTCTTCCGTGACGAATTTTTCCTATCTCATCGGCTAATTGCAGAATCACATTTGCAACTCTACCGGCGGCATCTTTTAGTGATAAACTTTTAATTTGAGTATCCGCTTTTCGCAACCGCATAGTTAATTCTCTTAGTAGGGCAATCCCGACAGTCGGGAAATCATTAAGCAGTTTTAAAAAATCACGCCGATGAATCATGAACAGCTCAGTTTTTGTTATCGCAACAACGCTTGCGGATCGTGTTAATCCATCGAGGATTGCCATCTCACCAAAGAAATCATTTTCGCCTAAGATAGAAAGTATGACTTCCCTTCCGTCTTCGTCACTACGAATAATTTTTACCTTTCCTGAGAGGATAACAAAAAGTGCGGCGCCGATTTCTTCTTCGAGCAACACTAATGTACCTCTTTTGTATTTTTTCCTCACTCCAACACGGGCGACATGAGTTATTTCACTGTCGTCGATGTCGGAAAAGATAGGTACGTTTTTTAAAAATTGAATAGCTTCAAAAATTCCTGGTTCTTTTTTCTGAATCATATTTATTTAAATATTTTTTTCTACCCAATAATTTAAAAATAATATAGTAGAGAATGCAATTAAAGTCAAGAATTGATGCTATTTTTTTAATTAAATTCAGGTTTTGAGTCTGAATATTAGTTTAACATCGAATGAATAGGTAGATTGCATCTTTTTGAAATATTATTTAGCTTAAAACCAACATTAATCGGAGATAATACAATGGAACTTTTAATTCTTGGAATCATTCTGTTTGTCGTAATTGGTTATGTAATATTAAAATATAATGCATTGATCACTTTGCGCAATCAGATTGAAAACGGATGGAAGCAAATTGATGTTCAACTAAAACGCCGTCATGATTTAATACCAAATCTTGTAAATACGGTAAAGGGTTACATGGAATTTGAACAGGATACCCTACGTCAGGTGATTGACGCAAGGAATGCGGCGATAACCGCAAAAGGAGTTAAAGATACCGCTGTAAAAGAGGGCGAATTAAGCTCAGTCCTCACACGCCTTTTTGCGCTTTTTGAAAATTATCCGAATTTGAAAGCCAACGAAAATGTAATGCAACTTCAGGAAGAACTGACAAGTACCGAGAATAAAGTAAGCTTTGCCAGGCAATTTTATAACGATATCGCAATGAAATTTAATATTGCACAGGAAGTTTTTCCAGCTAATATAATTGCAAATATTTTTAATTTTAAAAGAGCAGAATTGTTCGAAGTAACAGCAGCCGGTGAGAGAGAAGTTCCAAAAGTTGATTTATCATTAAAAAAATAGAAAACATTGATATCAGGTTTTCCAAATATTTACGAGCAGCAGAGAAAAAATAAAAAACGAACGGCAATCGTTATCTCCATTTTTATTTTATTTTTTGCTTTCTTAGGCTGGGGTTTTGATTTGTTCTATTTCGGGTACGATCCATTTGGTCTTTTTGAACAAAGCCGTGGCTTTCCTATCGCATCCATTATTGCCTTGGGTTTTGCAGGTTTATTTGCTTTATCCAGCCTACAAGCAGGAGCGAAAGGTGTTCTTGCAGCAACGGGCGCATATCCACTTCCTGACAAGAATACCCGTTATCAAACGTTAAGAAATGTTGTTGATGAAATGAAAATCGCTTCCGGATTACCTGCTCCAAAATTGTATATAATTCCGGATTCCGATCCTAATGCCTTTGCCACAGGCAAAGATCCATCACATTCATACATTGCTGTAACTGAGGGACTTATCGATATTCTAAATCGTGAAGAGTTACAAGGAGTTGTCGCCCATGAAATGGGTCATATTAAAAATTATGATATCAGGTTGATGACGGTTGTTGCCGCCCTCGTTGGGGCTATCGTGTTGTTATCGGAATTTGCTATTCGTGGTATGCGATTCGGTGGTTTGAGTGGAGGAAAGAAAAGAAGTTCTGATCGGGGAGGAGGGGCAGGACCGATCGTATTAATTCTTATGATTGTTTGGGTGGTCGGAATAATTCTCGCACCGATTTTAAGCCGGATGCTGGCAATGGCTGTTTCAAGACAAAGAGAATTTTATGCCGATGCCACAGCCGGTGAACTTACCCGGAATCCGCTCGCGCTAGCGTCTGCTTTAGAGAAATTAGAAAAGGCAACAGCTCCCACCAAATCGATAAAGCGCGGTTCTGCTCACTTATGCATCGTTGATCCCATCGGATTAAAAGCAAATTTCAGGGAAGGGTTATTCGCTGACCTTTTTGCTACTCATCCCTCGATTTCTAAAAGGATTACGTTGCTAAGAGGGATGGGGTATCAGAATTTGAAAAAGTGACTAAATTGGTCAAAATATAAAGAAAATTGATGTTTTATCGCTTTATTTTGGGTCTGTTCATTTGGTCAAAATTTCTTGATTTCGGAATATTGCGATATTTATTTTGAGAGTTCCCTAAAATTATTTATTTTAATATCAAATTATCTTATTAAAGGGAACAAAATCATGAAAAAAAATCAAACAAAATTACCTCAACCACTCGACAGACGATACGATACAACCGATCAGGACGCAATCGAAATCGCAGTATTAGAAACATTCCATTATGATTATCTTGGTAGAGATATTGTGATAAATATTGACACGGATGAATTCAGTGCTGTGTGTCCTTTCTCAGGTCTGCCGGATTTTGCCCTCATTAAAATAAATTATATTCCTGATAAATTGTGCATCGAATTGCGTTCTTTAAAATACTATCTTATGTCGTACCGTAACGTCGGGATCTATCAGGAACATGCAGTTAACCGTATACTCGTTGACCTTGTGGCATGCTGTAAACCAAAGTGGATGCAGGTAATTGCCGATTATAAAATAAGAGGAGGCATTCATACTGTAGCTAGCGTAGAGTATCACAAAAAATTAAAAAGTAAAAATTGATCAAAGAATATTAAGGAAAGTATTTCCATGACGCCGAAAACAAGAATATCTGTAATCAAAGAATTGGATAAACTGAAGCGAATAAATTCAAGGAATAGTTATACTGGGGCATGTATATATGCAGCTCTTATTATCGATCCTTTGAATATTAACAATCGTCCTGATTACTCGCGGTTTTTAATGTACTCGCGTTAGTATTTATTTTCCAATCATTTTTTGTAATTATCAGGCACAACGTGTACAATGAAATAATATTGATTCTGGATGCGATAATTGACGACAACCAGGATAAAACAGAACTGCCCCAATAATTTTTAACGTCCAAAATTGCAACTATTTAGTTCGGCTGAAAACGAGGTTTCGTTTGTAGTTTCTGCTAAAAAATACTATATTTGGAGTGTATTTTGTAAAAAAAACATTTTTTGGGCGAATGGCGGAACTGGCAGACGCGCTAGACTTAGGATCTAGTCCTAACAAGGGTGGGGGTTCAACTCCCCCTTCGCCCACCAAGTCTGTAGCAATTGCCGAATGACAATTGAAATTTATCGTATCATCAATTAACAATAAATAGATTTAGAAAGGATATACAGTTGGATTTTAAAATTAATGACATTAATCAGACAGAAAAAGAGATAGAAATAAAACTTACTGCCGAAGAACTTGAGCCTCATTTTGATAAGGCTTATCAAAATTACAGAAAAAAAATTGAATTGAACGGATTCCGTAAAGGAAAAGCCCCATTGAATATGATTAAGAAAATGTATGGAGAAAGTATCGAATACGAAGCTCTTGAAAAAATTGCAGACGAATCATTTAAAAAAGCAATTGATGAAAACCAACTCGACCCGATTGGATCTCCTTCTTTAACGGATATGGATTATCAGAAAGGGACTTCTGCAAGCTTTAAAATTAAATATGAAATAAAACCGGAATTTGAATTGAAGGATTACAAAGGATTAACCTTTGAGAAGTTTATTCATACGGTTACAGACGAAGAAGTAGAGAGTGAAATTAAGCGGATACTTTTCGCTAATGCAAAACTTGAAGAAGCACAGACTGTTGCCGACGAAAATCATGTTGTAACTTATGACGTTCAGGATTTAGACGAATCGGGCATGCCTGTGATTGGAAAAGCATCGAAAGGTGAGCGGATATATCTTGCTGAGAAATTTTATTTACCCGAATTCAAAGATGCTTTGAAGAACGTTTCGGTCGGGGATACACCTAAAGTATCTTTT
>CAYTID010000039.1:0-20301 GCA_964437735.1 uncultured Ignavibacteriaceae bacterium
GCAAGTAAGAAAAATGACAGCCGCCATTGGTCATCCGACGCTGCGGTTAGTGAGAATAAAAATTGGGAATATCGGATTAGGAAAACTTCAACCTGGACAATCACATCGTTTATCACCTGACGAAATTAGTAAATAACCCGAAAATGGCGATTGCCCTGAGACAATAAGTCACAGTGATTGAATATTTTATTAAGTGATCTAATGCAATTTTTGGATTAAAATTCCTTCAAAAAAATAATTTCAACCACGCCAAAATCCTCCATTTCTCCACCAATCCATCCCTCCATCAATCCATTTCTCCATTTTACATTTCATGTATAAATTAATCAGTGTTCTTATAACACTTCATTACATATTCCGCCACCATTCGGTCGGAGCTGTATTCAGAAAGAAGTGTGTGCATTGCGTTACGGATTCTCTTTATCCATCCGCGCGGAATACCATGTTCATCTCTGTTATAAAATTCCGGAACTATTTCATTTCCTAATATCTCAATTAAAGAATTTGAATCGGATATGTCTTGTTTCTCTTCATCTTTATAATCATCATCATTTCCTATCAGCCAGCCGTTTATTTTATTATATGCCTCAACCCACCAGCCGTCGAATGTGCTGAAATGTAATCCACCATGAATAGTAATTTTCATTCCGCTTGTCCCGCTGGCTTCCAAGGGACGGCGCGGAGTATTCATCCACACATCGGCTCCGGATACTAAATAACGGGCAATGTTAATATCATAGTTTTCAATAAAAACTACCTTCCCTGAAAACTGATGATCGCGAGTGAAATTAATTATTTTTTGTATAAACCTCTTCCCTTCATCATCACGGGGATGTGCTTTTCCTGCAAAAACAATTTGTACCGGCATTTGAGGGTGATTGATAATCGGAATCAATTTTTCAAGTTGTTTAAAAAACAACGGTGCTCTTTTATAAGTTGCGAATCTTCTCGCAAATCCTATGGTAAGAGCATTCGGATTTAAAATATTATCCAACACCGATGGAGTGTATCGCTCGTGACTGGTTTCGGAAATTTTTTTTCTAACAAACTCAATCAGTTCTCTTCTCAGAGTTGTTCTTAAAGCCCAGAGTTCCTCATCAGATGCAATATGATCTTTTGCAAATTTTTCCCAATAATCTTTGTCCATCAGTCTTTCGGTCCAGTCAAAAGTCAGGCGTTTATTCCAGAACTCATGCGCTCTCAAATTTGCCCAACCAGGAGTGTGAACACCGTTAGTAACATGAATAATCGGAACTTCATCCACTTTAACTCCGGGATATAAATCCTTCCACATTTCACGGCTTACTTTTCCATGAAGCTGGCTGACCGCATTTGTTATCATGGAAAATTTTAATGCCAAAATAGTCATGCAGAATGTTTCATCTTTGTCCTTCGGATTTATTTTTCCATACGACATCAAATCGCCAATCGACATTTTTAATTTTTGCGCAAAAGCCGAGAGTTGGAATTCTATTAAGCTGTGCGGAAATCTGTCGTGTCCGGCGGCAACGGGCGTATGAGTTGTGAATACACAATGTTTTTTTACTTCTTCCTCGGCTGAATTCCGTTCGATACCCTGAGCGATTTTCTCTCTTAAAAGTTCAAGAGTAAGAAACGCGGAGTGACCTTCATTCATGTGAAAAATTTGAGGGTGAATTCCTAATGCACGCAGCATCCTGACACCGCCAACACCCAAAATAAATTCCTGCATGATGCGCGTTGATACATCGCCTCCATAAACCCTTCCGGTAAGTTCGCGGAAATGGAGTTCGTTTTCCGGTAGATTGCTGTCAAGCAAAATAATTTCCACTCTCCCGACTCTTACACGCCATGCATGCAGCTTTACCGTACTGTGACCAATTGTAACAGATGTTTCAATCGGGTTACCGTATTCGTCCACCAACAACCTTATCGGAATTTCACTCGGATCCAATGAAGGATATTCTTCTTCCTGCCATCCGTCAGCCGATATTTTTTGTCTGAAATAACCGAGACGGTAAAACAAACTTACTCCGACGAATGCGACGCCGAGGTCGCTCGCCGATTTGGCAAAGTCGCCGGCAAGAATTCCTAAACCGCCGGAATAAACCGGTAAGCATTCATGTAAACCGAATTCGGCTGAAAAATATGCAACGGGTTTTTCAAGAAGGTGAGGCGCATTCTTTACACACCAAGTTTCGGTGTTGTGAATATATTCAGAATATTCATCAAGAATTATTTTCACCCGTTTAGCAAAATGATTATCTCCCAAACGGGCCCGAAGCTCATCATCCGAAACCCTTTTTAATACAGCCACTGCGCTATGATTGCTCTGTTCCCACACAAGCGGAGATAATTCCTGAAATAAAGCTCCCGCTTCAGGATTCCATGTCCACCATAGATTATATGCTAAGGCTTTCAACTGCCGTATGAAGACTTCTCTTGCAGACGGTGAAATGTTAAACGTGTTAATGTTTTCTTCCATATTTCGAACCGTTATTAAATTAAATATAATATAAAAATCGGGAGACTCTTGTGCAAAGTCTTTAAAAATACTTGAGTTGAGAAATAATTTTTATTTCAGATAGTATTTTAGCGGATTCGGGAATACTTGACATTCTTCGGCAATACGAATATCTTTGATGCGTCCTTCATCACGAACCTGATAAAAACGAGGGACCATCTTATCGCGTAATTCCAGTGGTGTAGTTGGATTGAGGTAAATACCTGTTCCCCCTTCAAATCCTGCCGGCACATTAATTCTCCATTTGATAAGAATGTGCCAAGGCATTTTATAAATAGTATCGACGGGTGTATAATACCATTCCTCATTACACGAAATACCGCTACCCATAGCGACATGAAAAGCATGAATAAGATCGCTCACACCTCTGATTTCTTCGGGAGTATGTTCATAAGGTCTGCCGGCTTGTGATTTGGAAAATATTTCTATAGTCGGGAACCTATGTCCAATTCCGACAAATGCGACGGCATAATTATTCTCGGCTACAATGAGGTTGTACCGGGCAGCAAAATTGACTCCGAGTTCATTAAATATATTAGAATCCTCGCGAATCATTTGCACTTGTCTTTGTATTGATGATCCCCATTCGTCAATCGCTACCAATTGTTTATGAAGATGATCCATCGATGCACCAGCAGGACGCAGCCAATTTTGAAAAACACTTACATATCTTGCATAACGATTATTATCGATAATATCTTTGACCGCTTCAATCGTGAAATTAAAATAATGGAAATGTTCTTCGGGTGTCATCTCGCCGGAGGAAAAGAGCTGAGAATCATAATCGGCGCCAAATTTAAAATGGGGACGAGCAACTATAATTTCGTGTGAACCTCCAAAGAAAGCATCTGCCATTGCGAGTTTATCGTATGGATGTATTTTCTTTATCTGTTCGTCTGTTTTTCCGGATTGCTTTAATTTATATTCAAGCAACTCATCAATATGTTTAAGTCCGCCGGGAGTAGATAAGTAATCGTCCCTCCATTTTTTCCGGTTTTCCGGTATTTTGAAGTTATAATTCTTCCTCCAATATTCAAGCGTTACTATCTCAAATAAATTCGGAATACGTCGAAATTCAGGAGTCGTCTCAAAATATTTTTCTGCTTCAAGGTTTTTTAATGTATAGTATTGGTCGCCGGATTTTACAAGACGAGCTTTTTCCGGAGGAGTCTCAAAATATTTTGTCGAACAAAAACTACAGTAATCGTCATGATCTTTTTTTTCAAGAATTTTTGCGGACGGTGGAATCTCATTGCTGATTGGTTTGAATCCTCTTCCCGGAACTGCCCATACTTCTGTTTCCGTAAAAGGATTAATTTGCTTTACCGTGCCATCAGGCATGGTATTGTAATAAATGTCATAGACCATTTTAATCCCTGAAATTCGGCATTATCTTTTTCTAAATTAACTTACAAAAATTAAATTTTTTTTTCAACACTTTCAGAAAATCACTTCCCCATAGCCCATTTGAGCATTTTTTGGGCAATAGCTAACGACTCGGCTTCTGCATAATATCGAATCAGCGGCTCGGTACCAGATGGTCTGACCAGCAGCCATCCATTTTCGATATAATATTTAAATCCATCAACAGTTTCAACTTTTTTCACACTAAAGCCGGCAACTTCTTTTAACTTTGCATTGAAGCGTTTCATCAATGCAACTTTTTCTTTTTGTGTAATATGGTGATCAATCCGCCTGTAATATCGTTTTCCGAATTCATCTTCCAATTCTTTTACTAATTTACTTAAAGGTTTTTGCCGTTTTAAAATTATCTCTGCAATCAATAATCCTAAATATATTCCGTCACGCTCGGGCAGGTGCCCCATCACGCCTAAACCACCACTTTCCTCACCGCCGATAATTATTTTTTTCTCATTCATCAATTCACAAATGTATTTAAAACCTACCGGTGTGGTATGCAGCTTAATTCCATACTTTTCACATTGCTTATCTACGATATCGGTAACTGTAAATGATTTTGCAACTTCCCCTTTTAGCTTTTTTTCTTCCACAAGATATTTTAAGAGAATTGAAAAAACTCTGTGCGGGTCTACATAATTCCCTTTTTCGTCAACAATGCCGACTCTATCGGCATCGCCGTCGGTAGCAATTCCTATATCGAATTTTTCATTTTTAATTTTTGAAATCAACTCACTCAAATTTTTCTCTATAGGTTCGGGATTGGTTCCATCGAAACCGGGATTGAAATTTCCGTGAATTTGTTGACTCCCCGGAAGTAAATCAGTCAAGATATTCATCCCCGAACCATACATTGCATCATGTAAAATTTTTATTCCGGATTTTTTAATCAAATCAATATCAATCTTTTTATTAATATCGTTCGAATACATTTTCGTCATATCAATGTATTGAATCATTCCGGATTTTTCGTATTCGGAATAGGATTTTTTTGGCTGGAATTTTTTTTCTGAAACCAAAATTGAGTTGAGAAAATTTTCTACTTTTTCAATTGTATCGGGAAATGCCGGACCTCCGAAATTCCCCTTAATTTTGTAGCCGCTATATCGAGAAGGATTATGGCTTGCAGTTATTATTACACCGGCTGCCGCTTTAAGTTTCTTGGCAAGCAACGAAACCATGGGTGTAGACGAAATTTTATCGGATATTTTGGCTTTGATACCCGCATCCGCCAGAACATAGCCAACTCTTTCGGCGAATTCTTTAGATAAAAATCGTGCGTCATACCCGACCACAATTCCGTTCTTAATATTTTTATGTTTCTTATAATAAAAAGCCGTTGCAAGGGCAACTTTTTCCAGATTCTCAAAAGTAAAATCCTGAGCAATAACTCCGCGCCAACCGTCAGTTCCGAATTTTATATTCATTAAAATATCCTTTTCTTAAAAATTAAAAGCACCCATACCGGCGTAATATCCGGAGGTAGACAATTCTTCCTCAATTCGTAATAGCTGATTATATTTTGCAACTCTGTCGGTACGGCTTGTCGATCCGGTTTTTATTTGTCCTGCATTTGTTGCAACGGCTATGTCGGCGATTGTCGTGTCTTCCGTTTCGCCCGACCTGTGGCTTATGACTGAAGAATATCCTGCACGTTTTGCCATTTCAATACAATTAAGAGTTTCTGTTAATGTTCCGATTTGGTTTACTTTAATCAGAATAGAGTTACCAATACCTTCATCAATTCCGCGCGATAATCTTTCCGTATTTGTTACGAATAAATCATCTCCGACAATTTGTATTTTATTTCCCAGAGTATCCGTCATCATTTTCCAACCCTTCCAATCATCTTCTGCCATTCCGTCTTCGATGGAAATAATCGGATACTGTTTTACTAATTTTTCGTAAAACTTTACCATTTGTTCCGCATTCTTTGTTGATTTATCCGATTTATAAAAAACATATTTCCCTTTTTGATACATTTCGCTGGAGGCAACATCGAGAGCGAGATAAATATCTTTTCCCGCTTTATATTTTGCTTTTTCGATAGCTTCAAGAATTACTTCTATAGCTTCTTCATTTGATTTTAAATTCGGTGCAAATCCTCCTTCGTCTCCGACTGAAGTATTATAATTTTTCTTGTTCAGAACAGATTTTAGAGAATGAAAAACTTCAGTTCCCATCCGCAATGCTTCTCCGAACGAGTCCGCTTCGACAGGAACGATCATAAATTCCTGAACATCGACATTGTTATCGGCATGTTTTCCGCCGTTCAGAATATTCATTAAAGGAACGGGAAGCACTCTTGCATTCACACCACCGATGTGTTTATACAATGGAATATCTAATGAGTTTGCCGCTGCTTTAGCGACTGCGAGCGAAACACCTAAAATTGCGTTTGCTCCTAATTTACTTTTATTGTTTGTTCCGTCTAAATTAATCAGCATATCATCGATGCCTACCTGATCCAATGCATCAAAGCCAATAATTTCATCCGCGATGATATTGTTCACGTTTTCAATTGCTTTTAGTACGCCTTTTCCGTTATACCGATTCTTATCATTGTCCCGAAGTTCAACGGCTTCATGTTCACCGGTAGACGCACCGCTTGGCACTGCTGCCCATCCGGTGGAACCGTCCTCGAGAATTACTTCAACCTCAACGGTAGGATTACCGCGTGAGTCTAAAATTTCTCTTCCGAAAACATCTATTATGGTTGACATTTTTTTTTCCTTATTTTGTTTAAAATCGTTTAAATTAAAGGAATTTTTGTGAGAATTGCAAAAATATATTTCAATTAGTTTTATTTATTGACCGCTCCGAGTGGCTTGCATGGTTAAAAAAAATCATGCAGTCAAAAAGGAAATCTAGCTTCTTTACTAAAAAAAATTGCGGCAAGGCACGAATTCCATACGACGATGCAGTTGAGGAGGCGATTTGTTTCGGTTGGATTGACAGTACCGTAAAACGAATATACGATGAGACATTTATGCAGAAATTTACTCCCCGGAAAAATAATTCTTATGGCCGGAATCCAATAAAAACCGGAGCATTAAAAATGATTAAAAAAAGAAAAATGACAAAATACGGTTATGAAAAATTTATAAGTCAGGCGTTGAAAAGATTCGATGAAGCCCTCCATCTCCTTAAACAAAATAAAAAACTCGTTTTGAAAAAAATTAATATTCAGTAGATTTAACACGCCTGATATCAGCGCCCAGTTTACGGAGTTTTTTTTCGATACTCTCATAACCCCGATCGATGTGATAAACTCTCAGAACCTCAGTAGTACCTTCAGCAACCAGACCGGCAAGAATTAATGAAGCAGATGCCCGCAGGTCAGTCGACATAACTTTTGCACCTGTTAATTCTTTTACACCATGCACTATTGCAACGTTCTCTTGAAGCTCGATATTGGCACCTAATCGTGCTAACTCCGGAACATGCTTAAATCTATCAAAATATATTTTGTCAGTCACAACTGAAGATCCTTTTGCCAATGCCATCAAAGCAATCCATTGAGCTTGCATATCAGTCGGAAAGCCGGGATATATCCCCGTTGTTACATTTACCGGTTTTAGTTTTTTAGGAGCTTGAAGTAATACAAAATCAACACCGGTTTCAATTTTACAACCTGAATCTTTCAATTTATTCAATATAACGGAGAGGTGTTTAGGATTACAATTTGTAATTTTTATTTTTCCGCCGGTGATAGCCGCTGCCGCCAGAAACGTCCCGGCTTCAATTCTATCGGGCATCATTTCCACATCGCAAGGTTTTAATACCCGAACGCCGTTGATAATCAGGCGTCGTGTTCCGGTTCCGGTTATTTTAGCCCCCATATTAATTAAAAATTTTGTGAGAGCAGTGATTTCCGGCTCTATCGCCGCATTATCAATTATTGTCTTACCTTCTGCAAGAACAGCTGCCATCAGAACATTTCCTGTAGCTCCTACACTAGAGACACCAAAATGTATCTTAGCCCCTCTTAATTTTTTTGCTTTTGCGATGACGTATCCCTGATCTAAATTTACACCGGCACCGAGTTTCCGAACTCCGTCTATGTGCAAGTTAACCGGGCGGGGTCCCCATGCGCATCCTCCGGGGAGTGAAACTTTTGCATATCCATATCGGGCAACGAGCGGACCTAAAACATAGATGGAAGCTCGCATTTTTTTTACCAATTCGTAAGGGGCTTCAAATTTATCAACACTCGTAGTATTTATTTTTAACGTTGTGCCACGCCTTGATGTTTTTACTCCGAGAGTATGTAACAATGAAATCATAGTTCTGATATCCCGGAGGTCAGGGACATTTGTAAATTCATACTCTCCTTTTGACAATAAAGTAGCCGGCAGTAAAGCCAGGGCAGCATTTTTAGCTCCACTGATTTCAATTTTACCGCTTAGTCGTTTTCCACCATTTATTATAAACTTATCCACTTTGTAATCTGGATTTAATTTGTTGTTCCTATATGTTTATCGTGCAATATTTCGAGTTCTTTTAACAATTTGTCTAATTGTGTAATTTTCTCGCCAGGATATTTTTCGTTCGGCTTTACTTTTTGTGCATCGGTAAACGATTTTTTTGCATCAGCATATTTTTTTTCTTTAAGAAGCTTATCGCCGGCGGAAATTAATTTCTGATACTCTCTCTCAATTTCACCGGGAAGTTTTTTCATTTTCAGGGTATTACCCGCATCGGCAACTACATTTTTCTTCCATGTGTCTGAATATCCCGGGTGTGTAGGCTTGTTATATTCGTTCTTCACGTTTCCATCTAAATATTTGAATATTAAAAACTCGCCTAATTTTTTCCAACGTTCCACAGTAGTTCTCGCTTGTTCAAGTGTGTAGTCGGTTAAATAATCGCGTGCTTTTTCGGGTGAAGTTTTGTAAAGTGTTTCGGCAACTTTTTCTATCCCTGGCTGGTCGGCTAAAAATTTCCCTTCCAATTCACGCTGCACAAGTTGGATATCTTTAATCATATCGCTGTAGCGCGAGTATGCATAATTTGCCACGAAATTGAAAACCCAGAATGCTGATTCCCATGTAAATTCAGTGAACGAACCAGTTCCAACGGCATAGTTATGTGGAATTTTTTTAATTCCACAGTATACCGGAACATATACTGTAGAATAAGAATCATCGATACCAAACCACGTAACACCGCCGATTGGATTAGGCAGCCATGATCGGGATTGTGTTACAAAAACCCAGGCGCTTTGTTGTGTTGAAATTGCGCGTTCATTCAAATAAGTTTCACCTTCGTGCGACCATGTTAAGGGACGCCAGCGATATGGACAGGCATATGCACCTGCGCCAACATCTTTTGTCATGTCAAACTCGGTTCCTTCAAAATGATCGCGCATTAATTCCATTACATCGTGAACTGATAATTTATTGTCCGGTTTTATCCACAATGGCATCCGCTCTAACGATTCGCCTTTGATATACGAAATATATTTTTCCATATTTTTATTTGTTCTTCTAAATACTGACCAGACTCTCCCTTCGCAGAATCGAATCGAGTTGTAAGCTAAAGGAGCATATGTATCCGAAAAACTAAAGTCTTTATCCTGCCCTGTAAAATATCCCTTCGAACGTGCAAACGAAATTACATCGGGTGAATAAATACAATTGTTCGGATCATTAAGAGGAAATGTGGTTATACGGGCATGGTTTGCATGAGCTGAAATATATCCGTCCGGAATTCTTTGTGCTACCCAAACAGCTCCTTTATTGCCTTCACCCTTTCCAATAATTTCTAATATCCAAACTTCGTTGGGGTCTGCAATCGATATTGATTCGCCTGAACTGTAATACCCGTATTCAGCGACTAATTCACCCATAAGCTTAATCGCCTCACGAGCTGTCTTAGTCCGCTGCAGAGCAACATAAATCAGAGTACCATAATCTATTATCCCTTTTTTATCAATTAATTCGTCTCGTCCACCATAAGTCGTCTCACTAATGGTTAATTGGTGTTCGTTCATATTTCCGACAACTGAATAAGTTTCGCGCGCTTGCTTAATTTTTCCTAAATATTTTCCTGTGTCCCATTCGTAAACATCTAACATAGTTCCTTCCGGATATTTAGCAGCGGGCCAATGATACAACTCGCCGTATAGCTGGTGAGAATCGGCTGCATAGGTAATCATTGTTGAACCATCAGTCGATGCACCTTTAGTAACTAAAATGCTTGTGCATGGAATTGCTTGAGAGAATAAGAATAGTAATCCGATTAAAATAATTTTCGTTTTCATATTGTTACCCAAATTGTGATAATATTTTTTTGATTTAATATACTACTAACTGCCAAAAATTCAAAAACAAGAGCTCTACTGATTGCAAATCCGACCACCCTCCTACAAACTCAACCAATAACTAACCTTCAATAAGAAGATGTTGGCTGGGGTAGTTCTGAAAGTTTCATTCATATCATACTTTAAATTAGTGAAGTAATTTTCGATTTCCCTTTCCCGGTTATGGGTCCAAACAAGATAAGCAGTGCTGCCGGGAATATATTCCCATCTTATAACCAAATTTGTATTAAAAAATTGTTCATTAAAATCACGGTCAATTGTCTCCGTGTAATTAACAAAATTTTTAGTATCAACCAACTGTCTGAAATTCTTATAGTATCCTTTCGCAACAAATAATTGTCCGTAAAGTTGCAGCGTTAATTCGTGTGTAAAAGTAAAAGTCGTTCGCAAAGTAAAGTTTACCTCGTCGGTGCTTCTATCGCCAAAAATACTTACGAGCTTATCGCCAATCCAAACATTTTTTGCCCACGCTTCCTGATTGCGAATTTGTTTGTACTCCGACCCAAGCCCGATTTCTATCCACGTGAGCGGCATTAATTCCAATTCAACTTCGTGTACGTGGACTCGTTTCATTTTACTGTCGAAACCAAAATCATAGTCGTAGCCAATTATATAATTCTTCCTGTTGTCAGTTCGCAAAAAAAAGCCAACCATTGAAGAAACAGGTTTCAAATATAAACCATTACCCCGCGTTTCTCGGTCGTCATATTTTCCCATCTCAACGCTGGCGAACGAACGCAACCGCCAGTAATTATGAAAACCGCCATAACCGCCAATTCGCGCTTCACGGAATAGATTAGGACCATCGAACGACCTCCTTTCGTGCAGGAACAAGGATGTTCGCCACTCACGGAGGAGTTCCGAAGGTTGATCTTCTTTGTAAATGATCGAACTTATAAATCCATAATCTTTTGGTCGCTGAAAAAAACCAAGGTCGTTTATATTATAATTGTTCGAAGTGAAATCAATGGCAGTATTCCAAAGCCAATGGTCACCGGCAATTTTGCCGAAATTAAATCTGCCCGCTGAACCGTCAATTCGCTTACCCCTGTTATTTCCGTTTGAACCCGCAAAAAAACCATCGACACTGTAATTATTATCGAGCAAACGAATATTCCAATCCAATCCGCTCGTAAATATTGGTGATCTCTGCTGTTTCGCAACTGAAGTTATAATCAAACCAATATTTGAATTTTCAAATATATCTTGTTTTAAACGGACAATATTAAAATGCGCGAGGGGTTCAATCATCTGTTTTGAACTTATCCCTGTTGAATCAACCACAGTTACATATTCTTGTTTTGTGACAGCCTGCAATAAACCAACCGACAGACCGTCGGAAGTTTTTCCGCTCAATTTTGCTGCACCGAGAATAGTTACATTTTGCGGGAGATGTTTTATATAACCATCAGAAGGAACTTTTATTTCTCTCTTTGAAATTGCGCGACCGATTCGACGTGAATAAAATAAACCGGGACCAAACTGGTTTCCAAAAGTACTGAACCTCAATATTTGTGTACCTTCAATAAAGAAGGGGCGCTTTTCCGGGAAAAAAGTTTCATAAGTTGTCAAATTCAAAACAGCAGGATCGGCTTCCACCTGACCGAAGTCGGGATTGATGGTTGCCTCTAAAGTAAAATTACTTGTTAAACCATATTTAACATCTACGCCGGCGTTCTTTGAAAAGTCGGGCTTCTTCGGAAAATCTTCTGTTGATGGTTCGAAACTCTGTTTTACAGTTGCGAAGGGTAATGCTTCAAGGCGCATTTGTTCGGGTAAATTTTGCAAACCTTTTAAATGTCCAAATCGTGAAATGAAACCGCTCTCGCTTTTCTTAATCGGCGACCAAAACGAGCGTTCGTTCTTACGACTGATCAAGCGGATAAAATTGATGCCCCAATCGTATTCACTGTTTCCATTTTTACGATAACGTAAAATACTGAAGGGAATTTTAATTTCAGCCGACCAGCCATTAGGAAGAATTTTAGCTTGTGCTTCCCACACCGCATCCCAGGAAATGTCCTCTCTTTGTGCATCATCATATTGCAAAATATCTACCTTCACTCCAGCAGCATTAATTGTAAATTCAAACGCTGTCTGATGATCATGGTATGAGTCAATTCTAATAGAAATTACATCCGAATTAATTTCATTATCACGCCGTGTCAGCCGCGCTACAATTTTATCCGGTTCGGAATCGAACATCATACAACCAAAATATAATGCTTCGTCGTCATACATTACACGGATCTCAGTCGCTTCCGAAGCCTGTTCACCTTCATTAGGATCGCGTTGAATAAAACCGGAGCTTGGTACTGCTGCATCCCAGTCAAGTTCAGTCAGGTAGCCGTCAATAACAGGCGGATTCTCAGTTTTTTTAGCATCAATAAATTTTGAATTATCTCCAGAATATAAGCTGCCGGGAAAAAGTCCGATCGCCAATATTATTATCAACTTAGAAAAATATCTTAATTTATACACGTTGATTAGTTTTTTAAACATATAAGCGGCAAAATTTATAAAAAATTAGTCAAAATTCCAAAACTTTTGTTGGCATAATGGTTGTAATCTATAGTATTAGAAATGAGATAAGAAAAGAGGATTAGAAAATGAAAAAATTACTAATAATATTCGGAATGATGCTAGTAATAGCAATTGGAACAAACGCACAACCAACAACAAGAATTAATTTTGATTTCTTTTATACATCACTGGCTCCTTACGGGGAATGGATCGAATTGGATTATAATTTTTATGTATGGAAGCCTTACCATGTTAAACGTTATTGGCGTCCTTATATGCACGGGAGTTGGGTTTATTCTCCTTATGGATGGTATTGGGTATCACAAGAGCCTTACGGCTGGGCAACCTACCATTATGGCAGATGGTTTGATGATGATTACTACGGATGGGTGTGGATTCCCGGTTACGATTGGGCGCCAGCTTGGGTTGAGTGGCGGTATAATGATGATTATATTGGATGGGCTCCATTGCCACCTTATGCAGAATTTAGAATAAGCGTAGGTATATACTGGACATCTTCATGGCATCCACCAATACATCATTGGAATTTTGTGAGGTATCGCCATATGTGTAATCCAAAAGTATATGATCATTATCTCCCTGCAGAGAGAACCAGAAGGTTTTTTGGATCTACCAGATCAAACTCAAGCTATGAATTTGAAAACAATAGAATTATCAATCGAGGACTAGACCGAGAATTTATAGAAAACAGAACAGGTGATCGTATCAGAAATGTTGAAATAGTTGAGACAAGAGATCGAAAAACTGAGCGGATTTTCCGTGAAGGCGACCGTCAAAGACTTGAAATTTATCAACCGAGTGCAAAAGATGTTGATCAAAATCGTCCTGAAAGAATTGATGCTAAAAGAGCTGACCGGCGAACCACTTTAAACATCGAAAAAATTGACAGGTCAATATTTCAGGAGAGAAATGAACGCGATGGTGGTATTAGAAAACCTGAAAAGGAGGGAACAGAACAACAAACAGATCGGCTTAATAACCGCGAAATTGACAGGTCTGTCGAAAAACAATATCAGGAAAAAGAAATTCAAAAAAATCAGGAGCGTGAAAAAATCAGACGTGATCGTAATAAAGAAGAAGAAAGGAATGAAATCAGGAAGCAGGAAGGACAAAGTCGGAAAATTGAAGACCGGAAGTCGAAATATGAAGATAGAAAATCTGAAATAAAACGAGAAGAACAGAAAAACAAGTCCAGAGAAATTCAGCGTGAGACGAGACCTGAACGGCGGGAACGCGAAATCGAAATTCACAGAGAACAGGTAAGACCACGCGAAAAACAAGATGAACCTCGGAGAGAACAAAACCCAAGACCCGATCGTGGTGGAGAAAGAGATTCGCCACGGAACCGGTCAGGTAGAGAATAATTTATTTTTAAAAAAAGGCAGGTAATCAAAGCTGCCTTTTTTAATTTACCCACAATCTGCAAAACAGATATTTTTCTAAAAAGGAATTTTCCGTTTGTACCAATCCTTCGTTACATCAAGCCAAAAGAAAAGTCCTTTCCATTTTCCGTATTTGGAATAGAAAGATTCAATTTTCGCGTCGGATACCTTCCGACCGTTTTTATGTATATCAAAAAACTTCATCCTGCACCACGAATCAATGCCCAAGTATTCATATTTTCCCATAAGCTTTAAAATATTTGCTGCGGCATAAGGACCTACGCCTTTGATATTTGTAAAGTATTTAAACAATTCATGGACTGTAAAATTTTTATCATTCACGTTTTCCAAATCCAAATTACCGGAACTGATACGATGAGCAAGTTCTAAAATGTACGGAGCGCGATAACCACATTTGATTTCGGATCTTAAAAATTTCTCACTCACTGACGCAATTACGTCAGGTGTTGGAAATGAGAACAAACCATTTATATTTTTCCCTTTGTGTGAATATAAAAACTTTTTCCCTAATTTGGTTGTTAGATTTTCTGTCATTATCTCTGTCAATGACCAACTGCAATTCGTAGTACATATCAATTTAACAACATCTTCAAATATGGTCGGACTGCGCAACAGCCTTCCCGCTTTGAGTGAATAAACCCACTTAAAATATTCATCCCGTTTGGCATAATTAAAAAATTCATTGAAATCCTCGTCCAGACGGAAAACTCTTTTAATTTGTCCGATTAATTCTTGCCTATGCTGTGTATTGAATGTTTTCTTAAAATAATAATTTACCTTTATTTTATTCGGCGTCTCACTAAGGACACAATAAACAAGTATTCCGCCAGTTAACTCAAATAATCTATTTATGGTTTTATTCTCAACGTCAACATGAAAAGGTCTTAGACCACACCAACCATGACTATAAACTGTTTTCCAGAAATTAAAATTTTTCGGAACTGATATAAAAAAATAATTATTCACTTTAATAATCTTGTTGAGTTAAAAAAAGAGGCCAAGCTTACCTGTGTCACACTTTCGGTAACTGACCGCTGCTTCCTTCCGGACCTGGCGGGGTTGGGCTACTTACAGTTGCACAGGACTTGACCTCTGTGGAGCTGAAGGGATTCGAACCCTCGGCCTCCTCGTTGCGAACGAGGCGCTCTCCCAGCTGAGCTACAGCCCCTTAAAAATAATCTGATCAAAAACTTTTTTGTCGATATTTCGTTAAGAATATAAACAATTACTGACATTTTTCAAAGTACGTTAATTAGCACTATGTTGACAAAGAAGCTAAAAATATGTATTTTTAAATAAATTTTCAAGAAAATCACTTGAAAATACGTAATTATGACAGATATTTTATCAGAACGACAGCAAGAAGTTTTAAAATTTATAGTTCAAACCTTTGTTTTAACGGCTAATCCCGTAGGCTCAAAGATTTTAGCAAAAACCACAGAATTGGGACTCAGTTCAGCTAGTCTGAGAGGCGTAATGGCCGACCTTGAGGAAGCCGGATATCTGTCTCATCCACACGTTTCGGCTGGAAGAGTTCCGACTGATAAAGGTTACCGCTATTATGTAAACAGTCTTATGGGGTATGAAAATATTTCCAAAAAAGATCAGAAAACAATTTATACTGATTTAAAGTCAGTTACTGATGCTGACGACCTTCTAAAAGAAAGCTCGAAAATCCTTAGCAGAATATCGCACCAGTTAAGTTTTGTTACATCTCCTCAATTGCGTTCTTGTATACTTCTAAAAATCGAAATCATTTCATTGTCCAGCTCCAAATTATTGATCGTACTATCCGTGGATTCAGGATTGGTAAAAACCATTACAATGGAAGTAACTTCCGAAATTAATCAGAACAAAATTAATAATCTCAATATAATATTGAATGAACGTTTAACGGGTCTGACATTAAACCAAATCCGAGAAACATTCCACAATCGTCTGAAAGATTTTGAAGATGAAGAAAGCGGTATCATAAGGTTGTTTGTAGACAACATAAATAAAGTTTTTAACGAATTTTATACACGTGAAAGATTACATATAAGCGGTACTACAAACATTCTTTCACAACCCGAATTTGAATCTCCAAAACAAATCAGAAGTATAATTGAACTAATCGATAATGAAGATATAATAATTCACTTATTGGATCAATATGAAGAAAAAAGCTCAAGGGAAGGATTAACAATCTTAATCGGGAGTGAAATTAACGTTGAAAAATTACACGATTACAGTTTAATCATTTCTTCTTATAACATTGGAGAGAACAGAGGAACCATTGGGGTGATTGGCCCAAAACGGATGGAATATAATAAGATTATCCCGATTGTAAATTGCGTAGCAGAAATTATATCTACAAACAATTAATTAAGTAAAAAATAAGAAAATGAACGAAGAGAAGATTAATAATAAAGAAAACGAACAAGACTCATCCCGAAACGGAGAAGATAATAACACAGTCCACCTTGATGAAATTGAGTCATTAAAAAATAAGGTTTCCGAACTAGAGGGAATTAACAACAACCTTAAAGATCAACTTCTACGCAAAGCGGCAGAATTTGAAAATTACAAAAGACGGATCGAAAATGATTTCAATTCTTTAACGAAATATTCAAATCAGGCAATCGTCGAAAAACTTCTCCCGATTCTGGACGATTTTGAGAGATTCCTGCAACACAAACCGGAGAATTCATTTGAAGATCCTTTTCATAAAGGGGCTGAGCTAATATACACCAAGATGATAAAAATTCTTGAACAACTGGGATTAAAAAAAATGGAAACAGTAGGCAAGCCATTTGATGTAAATTTTCATGATGCGCTGCTTGTAGTTCCGGGAAATGATCCCAATATTACAGATCACACTATTCTGGAAGAAGTTGAAAGAGGTTACACACTTCATGATAAGGTAATCAGACATGCAAAAGTAGTAGTTTCGGGTACACTAGAAAACAATGATATTGCGGAAGGCGGCGGCAACTGATGTCAAAAAGAGATTATTATGAAATATTAGGTGTCGGAAAAAATTCCAGCCAGGATGAAATAAAAAAATCGTACCGAAAAGTTGCCATGAAATATCATCCCGATAGAAATCCTAATAACAAGGAAGCCGAGGACAAATTCAAAGAAGCAACTGAAGCATACGAAGTGTTAAGCGATTCCGATAAGAGACGAAGATACGATCAATTTGGCCACGAGGGAATGCGAGCGGGGCAGGATTTCCATGGTTTTTCCGATATTCACGACATTTTTTCAGCTTTTGGTGATATTTTCGGATCTGGTTTTGGTGGAAGTATTTTTGAAGAAGCCTTCGGCGGGCGTTCATCAAGAGGACGACAACGGCAACCCCGAACAGGTTCGCCCGGAGCTGATTTAAAACTTCGGTTAAAATTAACACTCGAAGAAATCGCTCAAGGTGTTGAAAAAAAACTAAAGGTAAAAGCTTATCAATCATGCGAACTCTGCGGAAGTTCAGGCGCCAGGTCTGCATCGTCAAAAACTACATGCCCGACTTGTAACGGAACAGGTGAAATCCGGCAGGTATCGCGATCAGTATTCGGACAATTCGTAAATATCTCAACATGTTCTCAATGTTCGGGTGAGGGAAAAATAATAAAAGATTTTTGTCACGACTGCCGCGGAGAAGGGAGAGTTCAGGGTGAAAAAAATATCAAAGTTAATATCCCTGCCGGCGTTTCAGACGGCAACTATCTGACATTGAGGGGACAAGGACATGCAGGTCGAAGAGGTGGTCCACATGGTGACTTGATCGTTATTATTGAAGAAGAGCAACACAATGTTTTTACGCGCAATGGAGATGATATTATACTGGATTTGCTGGTAAGTTTCCCCGATGCTGTGCTTGGTACCGAAGTAGAAATACCGACACTTTCAGGAAAAGCAAAACTTGTTATCGAATCGGGAACTCAATCCGGAAAATTGTTGAGGATGCGTGAAAAAGGAATCCCCCATCTTAATAGCCACGGCAAAGGGGATCAGATTGTCCGTGTAAATATTTGGACACCTACCCGGATCACTCAAAAAGACAAGGAATTACTTAAACAGCTTGCAGCCCATGAATCGATGAAACCGAAAGAGGGTGATAAATCGGCAAATGCTGAAAAAAGTTTTTTTGAACGAATAAAAGAATCATTTTCATAGTTTATGAAAATATTTGAAAAGATTAATAATGCAATAGGCTTTACAAAAAACGAGCTTAGGGTAGTTTTGATTTTGGTTGCTGCTTTCATCATCGGATCAGGAATTAAAGTATATAAAAATTCTTTTTCTTCTGAAAATGAACAGTTTGATTATTCTTCAATGGACAATATTTTCTTAGAGAAATCCATAGCAGAAAGCACTCCCCCCGATTTGTCTTTTAACGCTGTACAGGATGAGAGAAAGAAAAAAAACACACCAAAATTAAAAAGCATCAATATTAACAAAGCATCAAAAACCGAATTAATGAAACTCCCGGGAATCGGCGAAGTTACAGCCGAGCGAATAATAAATTACCGAGAAGAGAACGGGTACTTTACCTCTGAATCAGATTTATTGAAGGTAAAAGGAATCGGTAAAAAGAAACTTGAACAGATAAAAATTTATATCGTTTTCGATCAGGATCGAGAATAATCAATCAGGATAAAAAATGTCGAAACTATTAAATGCCGGATTAAGCATTTCCGATGATCTGTCACATCTCGTCGTATTAGAGCACAACGAGTCAAAAGCCGAATTAATATATCTTGAAGAATTTACCAATTCCGGACACGACAATTCCGAATTATGGTACCTGAAATCGCTATTTTCAGTTGAAAATCCCATATTAGGCAAAATTGACAGCGTATCACTAGCGCTTGACAAAAAAGACCTACTGATACACACATTTCCAATGGATATCTCTTTAAAACAGGATCAACAAAACGAACATTTGAACTGGGAACTCTCACAATTGATACCCAATTTTCATGCACAAGATTATATCAGCGATACACATGTACTCCAATCAATACCCGAAGCAAATAAAAAAAATATCTTGTCAGTAACAATTTTGAAAAAATTAGTATATGAAATCACACAATCAATTTCCAAAAATAAATTCAAACTAAATATTATTGACAGCGCCCATTTTTCGGCGGAAAAAACTTTAATTCAAAACCACCCTGAGGTTCATAACCAGAATTGCATATTATTAGGTATTTCCAAAAATCAGTTTGAAATCAGCAGATATTTTAATTCAAATTTAATCGAGTATGTTTACCGACGGGAAACACAGATTGAATATATTATACGCTATCTGAGGTTGTTTATTTCTGATGCAAAGATTGATCATATCTACGTCTACGGTACAAATGCCAATGAGGAAATCTTAAACCATTTAAAAAATAATTTTCCTTCGTTGGTACAATTAATTAATCCGTTCAAAATTATAAATATTTCACACAACGTTCAAAACTTCCATAAATATTTATTTGCGATTCACAAATTTGTTCCCGCAGTCGGTATAGCCCTGAGGAAATCCTGATGAGGATTATTTCAGGTCTTTACAAAGGGCGCATTTTGAAATCTGCCCGTCATCTGAATCTGAGACCCGCAACCGACAGAGTTAAAGAGACAATTTTTAATATATTACAAAACAGATTACGATTGGAGGGCTCGGAAATTTTGGATCTGTTCGCTGGAACCGGCAGTCTTGGCATCGAAGCTTTAAGTCGTGGAGCGGCTCATATTATTTTTGTGGATAATTCAGCTGATTCACTTCAACACATAAAAGAAAACACAACAATTTTGGATTGCACGAATAAATGTAAATTTATAAAATCAGATGCTTTGAAGTACACAGAACAGATGGAGGAAACATTCGATTTGATTTTTGCCGACCCACCTTACGTTTATGAATTTACTACTACCATTCCTGAAAAAGTTTTCACGAATAATTTATTAAACACCGGCGGCTTTCTGATAATTGAGCATACAAAAAAAATGATTTTTGAAAATTCGGATAAATACATTCAATCGATCAAAAAAGATTTTGGAAATACAGTAGTATCGTTTTTCGTTCACAACATAATGGAGAAAAAATGAAAATTGCAATCTATCCCGGAACATTCGAC
>CAYTID010000040.1:0-20155 GCA_964437735.1 uncultured Ignavibacteriaceae bacterium
GAAGCAACATTTGGTGTGATGATCGGTTTTGTAATTATGATGTTTTTAGATGTAACGTTAGGATAAGAATATGAATGAGTGAATTAGTGGATAAATGGATTGTTTTATAAAATCATTGTAATAATACGGTTTTTAAAAATAGGAATGGGATATCCCAGTGAGATAGTGGAAAATTATGCCCAAGTTTCGGAAGAATAATCATTTGTTTGTTTGAATTCGCGAGCTTATTGAAAATAACAAACGTTGTATTCGGTGTTGATATCCTGTCTTTTAGGTGAACGGAGAGCATCACCGGAACTTTAATATTTTGCACGTGATTATTAATATCGAAATAACTTAAAGTATTTAAGGCGTCACCATTACTGACCAAACGATCTGATACAGCCTTTCGTACACGGTGGCAACAACCGGTTTCGATACCTAGAGGAAAACAACACAATGTAGGTATTGGTGCGGCAACAACTTTTACTCTTGTATCCAACGAAGCTAATAATAGTGCCAATCCGCCCCCTTGACTCGTTCCCGCTACTCCAATTTTACCGGTATCTATTTTAGTTTGGCTATATAAAAAATCGATTCCCCTTTTGGCGTGGGCAATTGCTTTCCTTAGATAGTATTTATTAGGATCGTCAAGATTAATCTTCGCTGAAGGGTCGTCCCCGGATGGGTATAGATCATTTTCAACATCCAATCCGTGAATTTGTATCGATAGGACAGCGAAACCAAGCCTCGCCAGCAAATAAGGAATCTCGATTGATGTGTTTCCGTAACTGGGGAGAATCAGGATTGCCGGTATCGGTTTATCTGATGAAGGAAGACAATACCAGCCTTTTATATTTAAAGAGTCAAAGCTGAGAAAATTTAATTTATATACGATCAAGTCATCCTGAAATTTATCGGGTTGTTCAATGAGCTGAAAACTCGGCTGAATAGAATCCAAAATTGAAAATGTATCATTCCAGAATGACACCAGATTTGACGGTGGCGATGGGGGAAACGTTAATGAATCAGCATTGTAGATATAAGTAATCGTATCCGAACTATATTCATAATCACCTGTAACGACGTGAGCAAAAATCTCATAAATACCGGGTGAAATATTCTGGTACGGACGAATTGATATATTTTTGTTTCCTTTTTCAAATATCAATTTCTGATCACTGATTGTTAAGAATTTCTTTTCAGATATATTCTTCGATTTTATGAAATATTTTCCGGTTATCCTCCTTTGAGAAGTAACCTGAAGGTTGAAGGAAGGATATTCAGCTCGGGAAAATATAAAAGAAGGGAGAGTCGGTTCAAGGTTTACATTTATAACCCTTTGCGCATGCGACGCAGGAGTGCAGAAAATAAATAATCCGATAAGAATTATAAGAGAAACAAATATTTTATTCGTTGAAGAAATATTCAAATTTATATCGAATGTGCTTTTAATTCATCTATCTTAAATATCTTGCCGTTTTTGATTTGCAGTACTTTACTTGCTGATTTTCTGATAAGGTCGTAATTGTGCGATGCCAGCAATATTGCAGTCCCCCGTGAATTAATTTCTTTCAATAGTTCCAAAATTTCCATAGCAGTTTGATGGTCAAGATTACCGGTCGGTTCATCAGCGAGTATTATTATTGGTTCATTAACAAGCGCTCTCGCAATCACTACCCGCTGTTGTTCTCCGCCCGAGAGTTCGAGAGGCATACTATTTCTTTTGTGACTAAGTCCGACATCAGCCAGGACACGAAGCACGCGTTTTTGAATATCTTTTTTTTTGATACCCGTAACGTGAAGGGCGAAGGCTACATTCTCAAAAACATTCCGGTCTTCTAAAAGTTTAAAATCCTGAAATACTATTCCGAGTGTTCTTCGAAGATATGGGATTTCATGTTGTTTTATAAAATCCGACCTGTAATTCCCGACGATTACAACACCTTTTTCCGGAAATATATCCATATAAATCAATCTCATCAGCGTTGTTTTCCCGATTCCGGATTCACCAACTATGGAAACGAAATCCCCGCTTTTTATTTCCAAATCAATATTATCCAAAATATTCTGACTGCTGAATGATACCGAAACGTTCCTCATTAGGACCATTTTACTTCCCTCTTGACTTGGTTTTCTTGTGTGTTTCTGTTTTATCAACCGGAAATATAATTTTACGATTCTTGGAAATTTTTACTGCTAATTTAATTGCTTCAATAGTGCTGTCGGGATTTGCCATCCCTTTTCCTGCTATGTTGTAAGCCGTTCCGTGATCAGGGGAGGTGCGTAGGATATCAATCCCTGCCGTGAAATTTACTCCCTTATCAAAGCCCAATAATTTAAGCGGGATCAGTCCTTGGTCGTGATACATTGCTAGTACGGCGTCATAATTTTTGTATGAATGAGTTCCGTAGAATCCGTCTGATGCGAAAGGTCCGTCAATTTTTATTCCCTGTTTTTGGAAATGTCTGACGGCGGGAAGGATGAGTTTCGTTTCTTCGGCGCCGATAAAACCGCCTTCACCTGCATGAGGATTTAATCCAAGTACCGCAACTTTTGGATTTTTAATATCAAAATCCTGTTGTAATGATTTTAATAAAACGTTGATTTTTTTTATGATTAATTTTTTCGATAAACTTTCGGTTACATCACGAATCGGGATGTGGATAGTTACAAGACCCACACGCATACTGTCGGAGACAAGTATCATTTCGTAATCTTTGGATTTTGCCAGGTACGCAAGGATTTCTGTTTGTCCGGTGAAATTTATTCCGCCTATGATTGCTGCCTCTTTGGAAATTGGTCCGGTGACCATTCCTTGTATTTCATTTCGCAGATTTAACACCGAGGCTACGACGATGGATTCGAGGGCAAGTCTTCCTGCCGCACCGGAAATCTTACCCGGTTTGATTTTATGTCGCTCAAAACTTCTTAGCGGAATAATCGGAACAGCATCGGAATTAAATTTTGGCGCCATTCTGACTTCTTTTAATAAAATTTTCATTTTATATAATTGTGCATAATATTCAAATACATCAATAGTGCCTATTAATACAGGCACACAAATCCTTCGAATTTTCTGTGAGATAGCGGCTTTAAGTACGACCTCGGGTCCGATTCCGTTGTAGTCTCCCATTGTCAGAGCTATTCTTGGTTTCATAGTTCCTCGATTTTTATTAGTTTGTAGTCGGAGTTGTTTTGCTTGTCTTCAAAAACAAATCTTTTGTTTAGATTAAAAAAATCCCAAATTTCGCGTGAAGATGCCGATGGACTGAATATTCTTTCTGTGTTATCGGGTTGACCGTAAAGAATATATATTTTCCCTCTTTCGGTTCTTGCGCCGTTCGGATTTCTTATGCTGTTGAATTTTGTTGCCTCGTCAACACGTTTGTAATATTCAAACATCAATTCGTTAAAAGCTGTTTCGGGTGAAGGATCACGTTTTTCCCAAAATTTTTCAAAATTATTTAATTTTTTTTCCGAACTTCCGGATTTGATCTCTTTCATCTCCTCTTTCGTCGCTATATAATCCAGTATATCGATAGCTTCCAACAGATTTATTAGGGATTTCGGTTTGTTTAGCCATTCCATCTTAAAATCAAAAACAAAAGTCTTGGGAATTTTGTTTGAATAGATATTTAATTCGAGCGAATATTCTCCGGTTTTCATTCTTACCGCAGGAATTTGAAAAATCAAAGACCTTGTCCGGTTTTTTTTCACGAATCTATAATCCACATTTTGTTGTACCGTTCCATTATTTTCGATCCAGTTAACGGGATTGATAGTATAAGAATTAAATATTTTTATTCCTGCTTCGGTTGAATCAATAGTGGTAGATGTTTTCTTTTGAATTAATTTATGATTAACTGTAAAATTTGTATCGGAAAAATTACCATATAATTCGACATAAGCGAAAAAGTCTTTTCCGAATTCAGCATTTCCTCCGAAATTTACAGGTTCGATAGTCTGTGTATCGGGATTGTCAAAATTAAAAGGTTTTAGGAGAAATAATGAAGATGTAATTATGTCACCGGTGATTTTCCGTATTGTGAATTTATCAGGAAGTTCTTTAATCAGTTTACGGCTTGATTGTTCATCTCTTAACTCTGCGCGTATTTTGTACTCTCCGTGTGGAGTATTGAATATCACGCTCCCCGTGATATATTTATCGGTCAGATTTTGTTCGCCCGGCTTCTTAGTTAATTCGTGTTTGATTATTTCACTCCGGACTATGGAATTAGAATTTTCAAAAATCTCTATCAGGATTTCTCCGGCGGCGGTCATAATATTCGTGGTATCTTTGACATATATGAAAAAGTTTTCGGTAATCCTATAATTCACAAATATTTTTCCTTCATTGCGGTCGTTGGATGAAAATTTAACGGCTTCAAGGAATAATTCTTCATTACCGATTATTATTTTTGATCCGCCTCGCAGAAATTGTGTATATGTAGCATGAGTGATGAATGGAAGGATTGTAAATATCAACAGTAATACTTTAAACATTTTTATTACAATTTAATCATGAGTGTTAAGAATTGCAAGAAAAGAGAAGGTGATTTGTTTAAAAATAAAAACCCCGGTTTTAAAATAAGCCGGGGTTCAATATTATCCAAAATAATTATTTTACCAGCATCATCTTTTTCACTTTCGAGAATACTTGTTGTGATTCTGTCCGGCTTGCTGCATCTAATTTATAGAAATAAATTCCTGACTGCAGATTGGCTGCATTGAAATCCACTTCATAAAATCCTGGTTGTTTTGTTTCGTTTACGAGAACATTTATTTCCCTTCCTAGAATATCAAACACACTCAATTTTACGTGCGAATGTGAAGGTACTGAAAAAGAAATCTTCGTCGATGGATTGAAAGGATTCGGTGTGTTTTGGGATAACTCATATTTTTCCGGTTGTAAAATATTCCCGCCACTACCGATAGAAGTTACGGTTCCTTCAAGCGTCCATTTTTCTGCCTGCTGAATTTCGCTGGTGTTTAGTGATCCCCCAACTTTGTACACGAACGCGACTATATTACAGCGGCTGGCATTCATTCCTGAGGGGACAACATGCTGATACACCTTTGAAATGATATTGCCAGCATTCCATGTTGTTGTGGATAAATCCTCACCAAGCGCTCCATTAATCATTCCTCTAACAACATTGTCGTGTACATAATCCGAACCGCCTGGGCAAGAAGCGTTTCCTGTTTGGTTGTAAACTAGTCCGTCTTCAGTTAGAATTAGGTTCAATTTGTATTGACCTGATAACTGAACCTGGGCATTAGAAGCTATAGTGATATCAAGTGTTCGTGTGGTTGAGTTGTATGTTTTGTTAATTTTAATATCAACCGTTGCAGGTACACTCATTCGGTTGCTTATCATTGCGAACCATGCACTTCTGGATTGTGGTGCTGAGGTACGATCGGCAATACCAGTCGGGTAACCTGAAAAACCTAGTGACGATATTATCGAATTTCCTGAAAAAAAACTCATCGGGTCGCTTCCGTTAGCCGGACCATGATAACTTAGTATGATTGCATTATTCATTGCTCGAAGGATGTCGTTTTTTATTATGGTATGACCGCATGGACACCATTGACACCAAGTACCTGTGCAATATTCTAGAACTGGATTTCGAACTACCTGAGCCTGAGCAAATGTGGGCATCATAAAAAGCATAATTAAGATTGTAAATAATTTTAGTAATTTTGTATTCATTTAAACCTCCATTGTTTATTTATATAAAATTAAAAATAACTTACTATGCTTCCCCGGATACCTGAAAATGGCGGAATGGATTTACACACACCGTTATCGCATCCCTTTCCGCCTCTGTCGCTTCCGGCTGTTATGGTGATATTGTGGCTCTTGCTTATTTTGAATCCAAAATCAATCGCTGTCCAGTCTTTTCTACCATCGATGGTTGCTTTATCGCTTGTGAACTCATATCGGGCAGTAAGCGAAAATTGCGGGGATTGAAATATCCCCAATGAGATCAGATGATTTGTAAATCTGGCTTGCGCCAGATTTGCGTCTTCATAAACCCACTGCTGTTCGATAGTAAACCTGAGACCCCAGCTTTTGTTAATGGAATATTGTCCTGAGCTGATTATTGAGGATAGCCGAGTTGACTCAATAACCAGTTTTCCGTCAGGTCTGAGAATCCAACCTTGTGCTTTGTCGTCGGATCGCCTGTTATATCCGATTAACAGGTAATCGCTCCCATGTTTGCCGAAATAGTACTGAAAGTCTCCGTATAATTCCCAGAATGGTGAATATTCCGGACTCATTTTCGGGAGAAAAGAATTTTTACGCGTGTCATGTTTATAGATAGGAGCTAAGGTTTGAGTGTTTCTTATACCTGTATAAATATAATTATCATGCCTGCTGGCTGATGCGAAATTCAGGCTTCCCGTGAAATTATCCAAAAATGTATAAAACACATCTATCTGGTAACCAACTTCATCATTAAAATCAATTACATGCGGATATCGCGATAATAAGGTGTAGTTGTGTTCTTTATGAACAATCGGCGGATTTTGGAACGCAAATACACGATTTGTGCGCTGAGGATTCAATCTGATGTACGGGTCGGTAATGCCAAATCTGTAATCTTTGTATTCCACCGACACTCCCAAATTTTCTGAGGTATAACTCAATGAGCCGTAAAATCCCGAGCCTTCATGGTTTATTGGATTAGGCTCCAAAAATGTTGCTTTGGGATTTACTCTGTTAACCAGATACGAAGCGTACAGATCGAAATCGCTAAACCTGAAACTTCCGAAGAATTCCGGCATGTTGAATTCAGCCGCGTCTCCGTCTACGAGACCGTTCACAAATCTTATTTTTCCTGAAACAAAGTTGCTTCCGATTGAAAAATACTTCATCGGAGTGATCTCTACAGATCCGGCGCGGATTTTGTACGACTCCTCGTTTCCAAGGAAAATCTGGTCTACGTGTTTAACGTCGCCGCCTGTCATGGACACTTTTATGAAATTCGTTTTGTACTCCATTTTTAATCCGTCAATTCCTGTATCATAGACGAGGTTTCTTTCCTCAAAAAGGTTCAATCCTAATCCTCTGCCAAATAGTGAGTATGAATCTCCGGCTCTGATGTAGAGATTATCTTTGCGGAATTCGACAAATCTTTTTTGAATTCCTTTGAATTCAGATCCGAACTCGGGAGGAGAATCGTGAAGTAATCTGAAACCGATAATGAAGTTATTATACGACATTCTGGTATCGGTCAGGTTTTCAAAAAATTCCTTTTTTTGTTTCAAGCCTTGTTCAAAAACATTACCGGTGCCGTATCTCAACAGATTGCTGACTGAAATGTTTACCGGACTTTGCGCAAACAAAACATTCGTGCTAATAAAAAGCAATATGATAAAATATTTCATATAATTTAACGGCTAACTAATTTTAAAATTTCTTCTTCTATTTCGCTCTCATCGCCCGGAAGATAGCCGGTTCTGACGGACACAGTATTTCCATTGGTATCCAACAATACGGCAAAAGGAAGGTGTTGTCCGTTGAAACTCTGAAAGATTTGTTCGTTCGGATCAAGTATGACCGGGAAAACAAATCCCTGTGACTTTATATAGGCTTTTACTTTGGCGAGACTTTTAGGACTGTCGAGGTTAATCGCAAGAAGAGTAAAGGATTTGTCGGAATGTTTTTCCACCATGTCATTTAAAACTCGCAATTCTTCTTTGCATACTTTGCACCACAAAGCCCAGAAACTCATGTAAACAGGACCTTTGGCGGTGTAATCGCTAAGCTGAACTAATTCACCGTCGATTGTTTCAAAATTTAAGTCTGTTATCTGTGAATATATGGGAGATGCAGAAATGGAGGAAACAATAAATACAAATATGATTATACTGATAGTGTTATTAATAAAAATTTTCATGCTCAACTCGATTAATTAAGAGATTAATAAAAGTCAAATAAATATATTAAAAACGGATATTGATGTCAAGGAAAACACCAGAAAAATTGCTCTCAAATTGGGCAAATATAACAAATTTTCGATGAGAAAATTATAAAATTATTCATCCAAATAGTCTGTTAGTACTTATTTTATTTTTTTAACTAGTTCTCGTAAGTGCGCCGGTGGAGGATCGGCATTTATGATTTATTAACAGCGTCGGGTTGTTTTAAATTTCTTAAAAATTCTATCAATAATCTGATGCCGACACCTGTTCCACCTTTGTTAATGTATTCATTCCCTTCGTCCATTATAGCTGTCCCGGCGATATCAAGATGTGCCCACTTGTATTCTTTAAAACCTTTTTCCGGTTTCAACGGTGATATAAATTTTTTTAAAAACATAGCGGCTGTAATAGTTCCGGCGCCGCGGCTGCCAATGTTTTTAACATCGGCTATATTGCTTTTGATCTGCTTTTCGTATTCATCGAACATCGGCAATTGCCAGACTCTCTCGTGTGTTTTCTCGCCGGCAGATTTTAACTTTGATATCAATTCTTCATCATTTCCCAAAACAGCGGAAGCGTGGTGGCCAAGAGCAACTACGACGGCTCCTGTTAAAGTAGCAAGATCGATTACGTAATCCGGGTCAAAATTTCTGGCATATGATAGGGCATCGGCGAGTATGAGCCTTCCTTCAGCGTCAGTATTGTCAACTTCGGAAGTTTTGCCTCCGTAGTGAGTGATTATATCGCCCGGTTTCATCGCTGAACCACTTGGCATGTTTTCCGTCGTTGGGATCAATCCGATAAGATTTACAGGAAGTTTAAGTCTTGCTGCGGCATCAAGCGTGCCGATCACTGCCGCCGCTCCCGACATATCCATACGCATTTCAGCCATATTTGCCGACGGTTTTAACGATATTCCGCCTGAATCGAATGTAATACCTTTTCCGATTAGGACAATTGTATCTTTAATTTCCTTTTCAGGTTTATATTCGAGTATGATAAATCTTGGGGGTTTAGTACTTCCCAAACTTACGCCGTGTAATCCGCCGAATCCTTCTTGTTTAATTTTATTTTCATTCCAGATAGTCGCCTTGTATCCGTACTTCTCCGCCGATTCTTTTGCCGTGTGTGCGAGAGTTTCAGGAAATATTACACTGGCGGGTGAGTTGGAGAGATTTCTTGCCAGAATTACTCCGTCACAAATTATTCTCGCAGATTTCAAACCTTTACTAATCGATTTTACGAGTGATTCATCATCAGAAATCATTGTGAAATCTGTGATGTTAGTTTCTTTCTCAGTCTTATTTATGAATTTATCAAATTTGTATTGCGATAAAATTACTCCTTCACCCATTGCTTGAGAAACTTCTTCTATTGAAAAGGAAAAACTTTCAGGTAATTCGGGAAAAATGAGTGAAAGGTTTTTTACTCTCAATGATTTTGCTTTGTTAGCTGATAGCGCAGCGGATCTTCTGAAACTTTCAAGATTCAATTTCTTTTCTTCACCTAAACCAACTAATATAATGCGGGGAGAATTAATTTTATTATCCGTAAATGTATATGATACTTGTCCGACTTTACCTTTGAATTCTTCAAAGGTTAGTAATCGTTCAATTTGGTTTTTAAGGTTTATTTTCAGCGAATCGATTTGTTTGGAAAATATTTTTTTATCCTCGAAAATAAATACAGTAATAGCGTCGGATTTAATATTTTTTAAAGCTGAGAGAGATGAATGGAGTTTCATGGCTAATCCTTTCAATAAATACTAAATTTAAAATCATAAGTTCTAAACAAATTCTAAATTCTAATAACTAAATATTGTTTTGTTTTTTCTAATATAGCACCAAATATTTTCATTAATTCGGTTGACTCTTGAAAAAGTTGAATTTTTGTAGTTTCTATTTGTTCAGGACAATTAATTAACTGTAACGAGTACCTAGTTTCCTTTGCTTCTTTTTTACAGATTTTTATATGCATAACAAAATCTTTTTTTCCGAGAGACTCATTAGCCTCAATATAATTTGCCCCTATTGATCCAGATGATCTAACTAGTTGCTTAATATATTCATTATTTGATGGTGATTTTGTTAAGTTGATAGTGAAATCTCTCACTTTACGTGCGAAAGATAAAGTTCTATCTTCTAAGTCATATTGTTTCGAATTTTGCATTTTGCGCTCCCGTGGAATTTCGATATTGGTATTTGTTTAGGATTTAGAGATTTGTACTTAGAAATATTTAATATGAAAATACTAAATCAATAATCTCAAATTTTAATTAAATCCACTTACAGCGAAAATATTCTTATATCAAAATGACAAATAAAAAATTAAATATTTAAATTTTGATCTGTATTTTTAATATTTTCATTTTAATTATTGAATTCACTTAATATATTTTTCCGATTTATTAATGACATCGTTAATAATTTTTTCCAATTTCACATCAAACAACCTTGCTCCTGCGGCGTTTTTATGACCACCTCCGCCAAATTCTTTTGCAAGCTCATTCGCACCGATATCGCCTCGTGAACGAAAACTGATTTTTACTCCATTTGGTACTTCATTGATCAGGATACCAATAAATACACCGTCAATACTCATTGTATAATTCACAAAATTATCTGTTTCGACTTCTGTTGTTCCGGTTTCTTCAAACATATTTCGTGTTATTACTGCATAAGCAAGTTTTCCATTGTGAGCGAGTTTAATGCTGTCGAGCATCTCACCGAGCAATCGTATTCGTCCTAAAGTCCAGCACTCATAAACACTTGAATAGACTGCAGTCGGATCGACACCGTAATTTATCAGCTTTGCAATTGTCTCGTGTGTTTCGGGATCAGTTCTCGGGAATCTGAATGAACCTGTATCAGTCATAATCCCGGTATACAGCGGCTGGGCAATACCGTAATCGATCGATCTTTCATCAATGAATATAAAAAGATTGTATAAGATTTCGGCTGTGGATGTTGCCTCCTCGTCAATCAAATAATAGTTAGCGAATCCATCGGCTTCCATATGATGATCAATAACTATCTTTATTGCTTTACTTTGAATTACAAACGGCTCAAGACTACGCAGGCGGTTTGGCTGGTTAGTATCAACGATAATTATAACCTCGGTGCTGAGAATAAAATCTTTATGGTTTTCTTCTTCAAATTTTATAAGTTCTTTTTTAGGATCAAGGAATTCATAAAATTTCGGTGTCTCATTATGATTTAAAATTGTCACTTTTTTCCCTAATTTTTGCAGGAAACGGGAAAGGGCTAACTCACAGCCCAAACTGTCGCCGTCCGGATTGACGTGAGAAGTAATAAGAAATGTATTATGTTTTTCGATTATTTCCTGAATATTTTTGAATTCTTCCATTTTTCTAAGTCGGATAATTTTTCTTAAACATAATTATTATAATGAAAATATCAAAATAAAAAGAGACGGTCGATTGAACCGTCTCTCAATTGCGTTACTACTTATTAAAATATGTCGAAATCAGGAAAACAAAGTAGAGGCGCACTCGATTGTGTCTCTACCATTTATTTAACCTCCCACGTTTCACCGCGGGTTAATAATTTGTCGAGTTCGCCGATACCTTGTTTTTTTGTTACCTGTTCCATCTGATCTTCAAGTAATGATACATAAGTTGGTTTTGAAATTGAATAAATAACTCCTGCCGGACGTGGAAGGTGCGGTATATTCGACATTCCTGCAAGAATAAAAGCAAGCATCTGGTCTTTTTCATTATGAACGATCAAATCGGATTCTGAATATTTACCATCAGTCAAAGAAACAACTTCAGGAGTAAATCCGTTTAAGCGTAATCCTTTATCTTTATTCTTTCCGAATAGGAGAGGTTGACCATCCTCAACAAAAATAACATTATCATCTTTTGTATCTTTTTCTGTCCATAATTCAAAAGCGCCATCGTTGAAAACATTACAGTTCTGGTAAATTTCAATAAAAGCAGTCCCTTTATGCATGGCGGCTCTTTGAATAACGTTTTGCATATGTTTGGGATTGCGATCCAGAGTTCTTGCAACAAATGTCGCTTCAGCCCCCATTGCTAAAAGTAAAGGATTAAATGGATGGTCAATATTTCCGTAAGGGGATGATTTTGTTACTTGACCGTCGAGTGATGTCGGTGAAAATTGTCCCTTAGTCAATCCATATATCTGATTGTTGAACAGGAGAATTTTTATTCCCACATTCCTACGGCAGGCATGTATAAAATGATTTCCTCCGATACTCATTCCATCACCGTCACCGGTTGCTACCCAAACGGATAAATCAGGTCGGGCAATTTTTAATCCGGATGCGATTGCGGGCGCTCTGCCGTGAATTCCATGAAAACCGTACGTATCCATGTAATACGGGAATCGGCTCGAACAGCCGATACCGGAGACCCAAACTATTTTCTCTTTCGGAATTCCGAGATCCGGAAACACTTTCTGAACTTGTGCAAGTATCGAATAATCACCGCAGCCGGGACACCAGCGAACATCCTGTTCTGATTGAAAATCTTTAAATGTATATTTTTGTGCCGTGACTTCAGGCGTATTTTTTATAATTTCTTCTACTAAATTCATGTTAACCTCGTTTTAAAATTTCTTCAATTTTTTCTTCAATCTCTGCCGGTCTGAACGGGAGACCTCTTACATAATTTAATCCGATTGCTGTTACCAAATATCTTGACTGAATAATTTTAATTAACTGTCCAAGATTTACTTCGGGGATAAGTATTTGTTTAAAATTTTTCAAAATATCTCCGAGGTTTTTTGGAAGCGGATTCAAGAATTTAAGATGAAGATGAGATACAGAACGCTCCAGAGTTCGTTGATTCTCAACAGCTTTGCGAATCGCTCCATAAGTACTTCCCCAACCGATTATTAGCAATTCTCCTGATTGATCGCCTTCTACTTTTGCCAATGGAATATCGTTTGCAATATTATCCACTTTTTTTGCACGGATTTTTACCATATAGTCGTGATTTTCCGTATCGTAGCTGATTTCACCAGTTAATTTATCTTTTTCCAGACCACCGATGCGATGTTCAAGTCCGGGAGTTCCGGGAATAGCCCATTCACGCGCCAGAGTTTTCTCATCCCTCCGGTATGGTTGGAAGTCCTCCGGATTTGTTCTGAACTTAACCGAAATATCAGTCAAGCTCTCTTCTGAGGGGAGCAACCATGGTTCAGCTCCGTTCGCAATATATCCGTCGGTTAGAAGAATGACAGGAGTCATGTATTTTAAAGCGATGCGGGAAGCTTCAAACGCCATGTAAAAACAATCTGTTGGTGTGGAGGCGGCTAATACCGGAATCGGTGCTTCGCTGTTCCTGCCATAAATTGCTTGGAGAAGATCTGCTTGTTCGGTTTTTGTCGGTAAACCTGTGCTAGGGCCACCTCGCTGAACGTTTATTACAACTAATGGAAGTTCCAGCATTACTGCTAAGCCGAGAGCTTCGGTTTTAAGAGCCAAACCGGGTCCGCTTGTTGTTGTTGCGGCGAGTGAACCTCCGTAAGCTGCACCGATTGCACTAGTTATACCGGCAATTTCATCTTCAGCCTGAAATGTTTTTACTCTGAAGTTTTTTCTTTTTGATAATTCATGCAATATTTCACTTGCAGGCGTAATCGGGTAAGAACCCAGAAATAAATCAAGATTAGATTTTACGGAAGCTGCAATCAAGCCCCATGCAGTTGCTTCGTTGCCGGTTATGCTCCTGTATTTTCCCGGCGGAAGTTTGGCGGGCTTTACTTCATATCTCTCTGTAAAAATTTCAGTCGTTTCGCCATAAGCATATCCTGCTTTTAGTACACGGGAATTTGCTTCCACATAGTTCTCATTGTTCGAAAATTTCTGTTTTATCCAATCAAGTGTCGGTTCCATCGGACGGTCATACATCCAGTAAGCAAGACCAAGAGCGAAAAAGTTTTTTACCCGGTCAACTTCTTTCGTCGTCATCTTCAAATCAGTTAAAGCATTTTGTGTTAGTTTGCTGATTTCGACAGGATATAATTGATACCTTCCTAACGACTCATCTTCAAGCGGATTTGAGTCATATTTTGCAAGCTTTAGATTTTTTTCTGTAAATCCATCCGAGTTTGCTATAATTGTTCCGCCTTCCCTGAGACCACCGAGATTTACTTTCAACGCTGCAGGATTCATAACCACGAGACAATCACACTGATCTCCCGGAGTATGAATTTCAGTAGCCCCGAAGTGTATCTGAAATCCACTGACACCGTAAAGTGTTCCGGCAGGAGCACGTATTTCAGCAGGATAATCTGGCAATGTGGCTAAATCATTCCCCACAAATGCCGTGGTGGTTGTAAACTGGCTGCCGGTTAGCTGCATCCCGTCGCCGGAATCGCCTGCAAAGCGCACCGTTACCTCTTCTATTGTTTCTACTTTTTTTGTCATAAAATTTATCCTATTAATAAAAAATTCTAATTTGAACTAATAACGTTTGATTCTAAAATAAAATTCCTCATTCTTCTTAATATAATTTAAAAATATTTTTCACTTTCCCAAATATCGCAATTTAAAAGTGTAATATCTATCTTATTATGAGTATTGAGTTTTATTAACAATATAAAATTTTGGTACTCGATCAAAACAAAAAGAAAATTGAACAACTCGAAGGAGAAATCAACAGATTACATCTAGGGATTGATGAGTTGTAAATTCTTAATTATCTTGCCCGCTTCTTTAGTTCTACAATGAAACTCGAAAAAGTTATTGAAACTATCGTCAAATGTTCGCTTAAAGCAATTTCAGCTGAACAGGGAACAGTAACATTTGTGAATGATCGGGATTCTGTTCAAATGAAAACATTTCTTCGTGCCGATAATTCAATTTCGATACATCAAAAATTTCACCTAAACCAAAATTTAGTCGGTTGGATATTAATTCATAAAAAACCGACTTATTGGGATACTGAGTTTATTTAATAAGAAACGTCAGGAATTATTCAATGTGGATGATAAAAGGTTATTAGCCATCATCGCAACCCGGCCGGCGCAGGTTCTGGAAAATTCAAGATTATATGAAGAAGAAAAATCTTTATTAATTATTCAGGAAGAGATACAATTGGCGGCAAAAATTCAACAGGAAAAGGAAACATCTAAACACCCTGAAAACGCTGAAGCATGGTTTATGCTTGGAAGAGTTAATATTGAACAAAAAAATTACAAAGAAATGTTAGCTGCATTTAACGCCTCCCTAAAAGTTAGCAATCAGTACCAGAAGGATATTAGTAACTTCAAGCTTAGTGCATGGGGGACTAACGTGAACAAAGGTGTTGATTTTTATAACAAAGGAATTCAAAACCCTGACAGTAGCGGCACTTATTTCGTTGAAGCTATTGGATATCTTCAAACCGCTATAATGTTAGTGCCGGATAGTGCATGATGACTGCAAAAGCTGCAAATGATAAAACTAAAATGCTCGACAATCTGAATGAAGCAATAAAAGTTTATCAGAACACTTTAAAATTAGCCCCCAACGATCCAAACATTTTAGCCGGCCTGATGATTCTTTCATCTCTGCTGGAAGGACATAAGAAGCGATGGATTCATACAAAACCGCGATTATAGCCGAACCGAATAATAAACTGGTTCACCATAACTACGGCGTATTATTACTTCGCGCGAATGATTTTCCTTAAGCAGCTCTTGGGGTGCCCATATGAAGGCGGAAGCCGAGAAAGCTGTCGAAGGCGACAATAATAAAAAGCTTGATAAATCTTTTGAAGAAAAATTTATAAACGATAAAGGATATTTGGAAAGGTTGCTCGCATTGACTCCAGACGACATTGGTTGTTGGAAAACTTTAGGAATGGCAAACGCAATTCTTAACTTGCCCAAAGAAGCCAAAAAAGCATACGATAAAGCAGACGATCTTCGTAAGAACAAGAAATAATATAGTCATTAATTAATGCCCGTTTGATAAAGTGGGCTTTTTTATATAAAGGAGTAATAATGTCAGAACAACAGCCCCAACAACACCAAATAAATATTGAACTTGGCGAAAAGGAAGCCGAGGGTATATATTAAGTTAGCGATAATAACACACTCACCCGCAGAGTTTGTAGTAGATTTTACACGAGTACTTCCTGGCACGCCAAAAGCTAAAGTTCATGCAAGAATAATTAGGACGCCCCAGCATGCGGGCTCCTTCAAAAAGCTTTAGAAGACAACATCAATAAGTTTGTGAGTAAGTTTGGAGAAATTAAAATCCAAGGCGAGCCCACTGCTAGCGGCTTCGGTTTTCAGCCTGTTGATCCAAACAAACGTATCCACTAAAATGAATTTATTTGTGTAGGGAATAGTTAATTAAAATTTATATAAGCTTGCAATATAAATTTATTATACATCGAAGAATTTAACTTAAATCCACTATATTCATCCATAAATCCTTGTGGACCGAAACGATATTCGGCAAAACTATACGGATTATATAACAACCCCACACCGACGGTTGCATTCTTCAATGCTAATTTGCCATATATTTGCATATAGAAGGGTAAAAAATCAAGTGCGCCGATAAATCTTTTATCATATCTTCCACCCGTCATATAAGTACAATTCCCTCCGATGTTAAAAAATGTTAAGGCAACTCCACCAATAATTTTTCTGTTTAAGACGGGTATGTTGTTTATTAACTCTGCATTTACGTTGTAAGAAACCAGATTGACAAACCCAGTGAAATGTTCGACAGTATCAATCGTATTCATACCGCCGATATTGTAATTCAAACTATTCTTGTTTAATGCAAAACCGAAGCTATTTTCACTACCGATATTGAGTGAAAAAACTAAATGGTCGCTAAAGTTAATTTCGTCAATGTTCTTGCTGTTCTTTTTGTTTCCTATCATGAACCCCTTTTGGTTGAAATTGTCCAGACGAAGATGGTCTGGGTACTTTAAAGTTATCGATAACATGCCAATAGTAAAATAACTGTTTTGATCGAAGGTGGTTGTAGCTTGCTCTGATTGTAATTTGTTCTGACCAAATATAGGTTGCGCATAGTTGTAACTCAGAAAAAGTACACTTAATGTCAAGATGAACAGATGTTTCATAATTTTTCCTTATTTTGATTATTACTTTTTATAAAAAAAATTAATTTTCAAAAATTAGAACTACCTCACATCAATAAACTTCCCAGAAATATTGAATTGAGCCACTTACATTATACAAAAATCTTCTTAAATGTCAAATCTTTCTCAATTTTCAGCACATGACCAACGGCATGACGGCTAACTAACTATATGAGACTTCTGAAAAATCAGTATAAGTTTAATACCGACGAAAGGATAAAACAAAATGCGAAGCAACAAAATACATAATGTCGATTTATTCACTCAAACAGCACGAACATTTTGAGAAACATATAAAAACCCAAAGCAAAGCAGCGTTGACATAAATTAACCAAAAAGTTAACTGGGATAAACTGATTAGCCCAATACAGCAAAAGATTGAATCTCTCAGATCAAACGCTCCTGCAGACCGGAAACGTCATGAGTTGTTGGTTATTGTCAAGTGTTTCCTCTTGCAAACAATTTATGGGCTGTTTAACCCTCGGCTGGAAGAAGAAATAGCTGACCGTAGGAGCTTTCAAATATTCTTGGAACTCGCCAGCAATGACTCAATACCAGATGAGACAGCTACTTGCCGTTATCGCAACATGTTTGCAGAGTTAGGTCTTGACAAGACTCTGTTTAAAGCATTCAACAAACAACTATCTGCACAGAGCGTCGTGTTCTCGCCGATAAAGGATACGCTAATAAGCAACGGAAAAAATCACTTCTCCCAAAGGGATGGATTCCCAAAGAGCAAGGTATAAACTGCGGTATTATGGACAAAGGATATCGCAATATATCTTTGACAAAAAAACAGCTAAAGCGAAACAAGATTCTCTCCGCTATTGGTAATGCCGTTGAAAGACGATTTGCTTTCATGAAACAGGTCTTGAACTATCAACGGTGTCGATACTATGATATTGCTCGGAACCGTACTGAGTTTATTTTCTGTGCTGTTGTGTTTAATATGAGAAGAATGCTTTCTCTCACATGCGGTATCAGTACGTAAAACAATGAATAATACGTTCTTTAGGCTATGAACGAGATCGATATTATCAAAGAACATATATTGAACAGCTTTAAAGCCGTCAAGTATTCAACAAGGTATGATTTTTTTTCTACAACTAACAAAAAAATCATGCTTTAGTCAATTATTCAGAAGTCTCTGATATTTATTTAGTGTTCGCGATGAATATAAAAGATTTGTTCAGGGAAATTCCGATTTTATCGAATTTGATTATGGCGAAGGGATATAAATAGTCGGAAAATTCACGGTGGCGAATCAAATTGAATATCATTTGAATAATACTAATGAAGCTCGTCGAAGGAAGAGAGTAGTTAATAAACATTGTGATACATGAGTTATAAATTGTTATTTTTTCAAAATATTGATTAAATTAAAAACAAAAATTTCATTGGAGGATTTTATGACAAAATATTCAATATTCACGTTAATCATGTTGGTAATTGCACTAATTTGTTTCCAGTGCAAACCTAGGGAGGCGACGGTAGAATTATCACCTGCTGAAAAATTGCTATCAAAATACACGACCGTAAAATTGGATGCAGATTTAAGTACTCTTACAGATAAAGAGCGTCAAATGATACCACTGTTGATCGAAGCTTCAAAAATAATGGATGAACTTTTTTGGAAACAAGCTTATGGTGGCAAGGGCGCTTTGATGGCTTCAATTAATGATCCAAACATTAAAAAATTTGTCGAAATAAATTACGGACCTTGGGACAGATTGGATGGCAATAAACCGTTTATGGAAGGATTCGGTGATAAACCCAAAGGAGCAAATTTTTATCCTGTCGATATGACCAAAGAAGAATTTGACTCAGTCGTTGCAAAGGTAAAAATTCACAAACAATTCAAAGATTTATATACATTAATCACTCGTGGTGATAAGGGGGAATTAAAACCTGTTCCTTATAGTGAGGCATTTAAGAGTGAACTTCAATCAGCTGCTGATTATTTACGTCGGGCGGCTGAGCTGGCAGAAGATCCGGGCTTAAAGAATTATCTGACTTTGAGAGCTACAGCACTGGTAACCGACAGGTATCAGGCAAGCGATATGGCTTGGATGGATATGAAAAATAATACAATAGATGTAGTCATCGGACCAATTGAAAATTATGAAGATCAGATGTTCGGTTATAAAGCAGCTTTTGAAGCATTTGTATTAATAAAAGATAAAGAATGGAGTAAACGATTAGAAAAATATGCCAAGTTGTTACCCGATTTGCAGAGAGGTTTACCCGTTCCGGAAAAATATAAGCGAGAAAAACCGGGCATGGATTCGGATTTGAATGCTTATGATGTTATTTATTATGCAGGCGATTGTAATGCAGGATCAAAAACTATTGCAATAAATCTCCCGAATGACGAAGAAGTTCAGCTCAAGAAAGGTGCACGCAGACTTCAATTAAAAAATTCGATGCGTGCAAAATTTGAAAAAATATTAACTCCTATTTCAAATATACTAATTACAGATGATCAGCAAAAACATATTACTTTTGATGCGTTTTTTGCCAATACTATGTTTCATGAAGTAGCTCACGGTTTAGGAATTAAAAATACCATAACCGGGAAAGGGACTGCTCGGGACGCATTAAAAGAATTATATTCAGCCATCGAAGAAGGTAAAGCTGATATTCTCGGTTTATATATGATTACAAAATTGAATGAACAAGGAGAATTCGGGGATGCTGATTTAAGAGATAATTACGTCACATTCCTCGCCGGAATTTTTCGCTCAATCAGATTTGGTACTGCAAGCGCACATGGGAAAGCGAATCTTATAAGATTTAATTATTTCAAAAAAGAAGGCGCATTTGTTAAAGATGAAGTAACGGGAAAATACAGCGCCGATTTCGAGAAAATGCAAAGCGCGATGAATTCGCTTTCTGAAAAAATATTGAAATTCCAGGGCGACGGTGACTATGACGGATTGAAAGCATTTATAACAGAAATGACAGTTATGGATCCGGTACTCACAAAAGACCTATCAAAACTGGCTACTGCCGGTATTCCGGTGGATATAGTATTTGAGCAAGGGTTAGAAATACTAAACATTAATAAATAATAGAAAAGCGAAATAAAAAGGGGGGCTGTCTCAAAAGCCAGCCCCTTTTTTATGATTGGCGACAATATAATGTTTA
>CAYTID010000041.1:0-17519 GCA_964437735.1 uncultured Ignavibacteriaceae bacterium
GAGCACGTTCGTTCTTCCACTCAATTGCTTTTGCTTTTGAAAATTCTTCAAGCCAAAGTTTTTGCTCTTCCGTTTGTGAAAATGTTGCTTGAACAATAAGAAGCGAAAGTATAAGATTAAATTTTAGGTGCTTTTTCATAGTTTTTCAATCCGTTGTATGTTTTACAGCACGTTTCGACTCTCACGCAAATCACGAAGTGATGCCTTCGGCAGCCGCAAAGCACAGAGAGAGAGCTGTGGTACGATAAACTTTAGTTTGTCGAAACTCGAAATAAATTCTTAAAGCTAAATCCAAATTTCTATTTGCCTCCGTAAGCTAACGGAGATAATTGACTATTGTTCATTGATTGTCGTTAGTTTAGCCCGCTCCTACGGAGCTCATCTGTTCTTGTTTGGTGTTATATTCTACCAACGGTACGTCCCTACGGGACTTGCTTTTTGGCGCGAATTATTTTTTTGTATTCTACAAATAATCATTTTCCAAACTGAGCAATTAACGTTATACGTTTTGACAAATTACTAATTACTAATTACTTTTTTCTCTCACGCAAATCACGAAGTGATGCCTTCGGCAGTCGCAAAGCAAAATTACACAAAACACTAATTACTTCATCAAAATCAATTTCTTCACATCTGTAAAATTACCCGAGCGGATTTTATATATATAGATACCCGAAGATAATCCGCCGTTGACTGATGAAGCTTCAAATGTTACGCTGTGGTATCCTGCTTCCTTGTATCCGTCTACCAATGTCGCAACCTCAAAACCTAAAATATTATACACCTTTAATGTTGTAAGATTGCCAAATGGCAATTGGAAATTTACAAATGTCAATGGATTAAACGGGTTCGGATAATTCTGTTCCAGTTTAAATACAGTCGGCAGTTTATTATCTTTGATTCCAGTTGGTGCTAAGTTCACTGTTATCGGACCATGATAATGTACAAGTCCGTCGTTATCTTCTTGTTTGAGACGGTAATGTATTACCGTGCTTGATCCGATGGCTGGGGATTCATCCGTCCAGGTATAATATTGAGGTTGGAGAGTATGTCCGGCGCCGGGAATAAGTCCGGATACAGTAACAAACGGCTCCTCACCCTCTGATTTACGCTCAACATAAAAACCGTAGTTGTTAATTTCGCTTAAAGTTTCCCATTCAAGTTTGACCGCGTGATTGCTGCTGACAAATGTTCCTGTAAAAGATGAAAGTTGGACGGGGAGAGGTGGATTATTAAGATTTACATTGTGAGATGATTGTATCGTTATTTCTATCGCCTCACCACTAACATACGCACTTAATTTGGACGGATATTTTCCTCCCGTACTGATGAAGTTCCAGGAAATATTTGCATATACATCGCCGAATGGTACTGTGTTTGTTATTCGAAATCTTCCAAGCCGTGTTCCATTTCCTGCATTAGAGATTATTGTCCCATTACCAGCTTGCGGATTAGCTCTTGGGGCGACACGAAATATGTTATTTGTGTTATCCACTGAAAGACTAGAAGGTATTTGCGAAGATAAGAATCCAGATGATCCACTAATTATTGAAAAAGTCAATGTTCCGCCACCTTTTATGGCTCCATTGAAGTTTAAGCCCAGTTGAGTATTTGCAACTTCTAACTCAACATCACCTGTCCTTTTTAAGAACACATCAAATTCGAACACAGTAACGCTTACCAATGTATCATTCATTATGGTATATTGGTATGTTGGATTTTGAGAATAAGAGATGGCAATGCTTGTCAATAGTATGTAAAATAATAATTTTATTTTTTTCATATATCTTTCCTTTAAATAATTACAACAAAACCTGTATTATTTTTATAAATTGTATCTGATCGTTAATTTTTTGTATTTTCAAAAGTGATTGCATTTTTAGAATTAATTTTCATCTTAGTCAGTGGGGTTACAGAATAGATAAAGTTAGCACTATTATTATCTACAATGTTCATATCTGATCCATCTATCCATTGGTCCCCATTTAAATCAGTCGGAAAATAACCATAAACAAAATTAGCAGCATCATTATCTATATAATTCATATCTGACCCATCAACCCATCCATCCTGATCCACATCACCGCTATAAATACACCACTTTGTTCCTTTTTGTTTTAAGTTATCTCCGTAAGCTTTATTAGCCGCGGTAGTGAAATCGTAATTCAATAAAGATCCTAAAAATGTTTGTCCTGAAGCGCTCCATGTTTCAATTGAATTGCGGTGTTTAATTACTATATAATATGGAGTTCCGTTAACTGCAGTGTTAAATGTACCTGTTCCCTGTCCTGATGTATTCAGAAAAATTTTCGCTTCATCAATTTTAGTATATGGTGATGAAGCGCTGCGCAGCTCAACTGTAATTGTATCTGAGATCATCGTTGTGCCGTTAAAAAATCCTTCGATTAATGCATTAATGTTAAGTCTGCGTACAGGATCGGCAAATTCATCGGCGCCGATATCAGGCGGATTGTTTCTCGCCTCATTGTCGAAATCGGTGGTTACTTCTGCGATATACAATCCTGCACTTGCGACAGGAATATACGATGCACCGGTATTAATATGGAGATTTGTTGTGCTAACAAAAAAGCTTGAAGCCGGAACATTAGCGCTTGTATCGCTTAAACTGTTTGCATCGCCGCCGGAGGATGTTTTCCATTGTGTAAAAGTTCTGTCTGTGCCGCTGCCCCATTCTCCTATCCGCGCGGATACAGGTGCGACAAGAAAATTATAATTCGATGCTGAGGAAGACCATCCGGTAGCCGGAGTAGAATTAGTGTTGGCAATTGAAAAGTGTTTACCCGTTCCGCCTGTACGGGCATTCATAAAGATGTTATTTCTAAGTGTAACCGTGGCGGTTCTTGACCTTAAAAAAGAATAAGTTTTATTTGAACCCGAACTTACAGTTCCGGAAACCAGAACTGAATTATAATACCATTGATTTACGCCGGTGCTCGTATCCTCGATTCCGAAAACCCGTACATTTGTTCCAATATTTGCGCCAACCGCAATCATATTGTTTGCATAAATGGCGTTGCCGCCGGTTGTAAAGATGCCCCATATACGTCCCAAATTTGTACTAGAACTCTGCAAATTGTAAATACTGTTTCGTAAAACAGAGTTCGTACCCGTAACAGGTCCGTCAAATCTGATTCCTGCAACATTGGTTGCCGAACTTGTTGCCGTGTTGGATAGATTAAAGACCTGATTACCTGTACAAACTTGCGGTGTGTTTATACTTGCGCGGTAATTAATGCCAATGACTCCAAATCCGGTAAATGTTGTAGCGCTGGTACAATTTCTGACTGTATTTCCTGTTACAGTGTATTTGCCGTAAAACGGCTTGGGTAAACCCGTTCCCTGAATCTGTATTCCGGTAATTGATGAGCCGGTTCCTGTATTGGTGTTAGATAAGTTAGCAATTGTATTGTTGGATACCGTGCTTGGAACAACATTCAGCGTGTCACCTGCATAAGCGCCGATACCGATTATAAATTGATTAGATGTTGATGAAATACTTCCTGCAACAGTGGTACTGCCAATCGTGTTATTAGATATGTTAAAATTCACAGTTGGTGTATAAGTTCCGGATTGAAAAGAGATTCCGCGCAGTTCCGCGACTGAAGATCCAATAATTCTGACACCTGCAATAATATTGTTTTGAACATTGATAATTGCCGGAATGCCTGTGCCTATAAAAATTCCCGAAAAGATCGATCCGCTTCCTGTCATTGTAAGATTAATACTGTTAGTTGAATCAGGATGTCCGATTATATTCCCGGCTGTTGTTCCGATATTGTAAGAGCCGGAAATAATCATCATAGCGGCATGAAGTGTACTCACGTTCGAAGTTGAGATATTCATATTACGGAAAATATTTCCCTGTATGCTTGTTGCTGAGGTAGAGGATGTTGATAAAGATAACCACCGGAAAATTCCGCCACCTGAATATGCGAGCGCCGATCCTCCCGCATTTGCAGCCTGACCGCCAAAGTAATTGTTCGTAATTGTCAAAGGTCCTACTGTCTGCGACGCAGCAATAATACCGGTTGTTGTCCCCGTGGAAATACTGCGCGATGCAGTTTGATAAAAACTGTTAGCGTGGATTGTCCAATTTGTACTGTACGTCGCAAGATAAATTCCGTTGGAACCATTGTACTCATGAAAAAAATTAAAAATTTCGTTGTTTGAAATTATGTTATTATCATTAGCTTTGCCCGGAGCGCCGGATGAGTATATAGTATTAAGAGGGGTTGCTGATGGAGATATACCTCGAATATCGCAGTATGTAATTGTATTATTGCTATTTCCCGTAGCAGTATTGGAGGTCCCGAATAGAACGACACCTTCGGAGAAGGATCTGTTAACTCCTCTTAAAATACAGTAGCGTATAATGTTACCTGTTGCCCCGTTGCGCAGAAGAATTGCCTGGCCGCTTGTGTCGGTATTCTGAATAGTAAGTTCTTTTGCCGAACCTATTCCGCCCGGACGTCCGTCAAATATTACATACGATCCGTTGTTCAGATCGATTGTAGGACCTGCGTTTGAACCTGAAATTAATCTTCCGGTCGCACCCAAAGCGGGTCTGACAGTAATCGTATTCGCAGCCGTTGTTGCAAGGTTTATAAAATTTAAAGGGAATGTTTCAACGGTACTGGTATAACTTGTTTTTAACTCAAGTATCACCGAACTGTCTATCCCATTTGTTCGAATGGCGAAAAGAGCATCTCCTATAGTGGTGTAATCTGATGGACTCGGACCAATGGTTTTAATTCCACGTAATGGTGTAATTGCTGAAGTAGTTGCTTGGTTACCCGTTAAGTAGGGCGATTCTGCTTCGAATACACCGGCAATACGAAAATAGTACAATGTTGAAGATGAAAGCCCAAATTGTTCCTGACTATATGTTTGTCCCGTCCCAGCTGATGTTGTAGATGGTATATCAGTTCCAACTTGCAAATAGTTTATATTATCTTCGGAACGATATACACGGAATGCTACCTCGTTTGTTGAATTATCGGTCCAATTAATTATCATTCCAGAGAAAGAGACAGAAGAAGCAGAAAAGTTTGTGGGTGCTGCGTCTGCTGGAATTGGTTCACGGACTGTTACGTTATCAAGGAAGCAGTCATAAATTTCATATTTACCTACAATTTCAAATGCAATGCGAGCATTAGATACTTTATAATCATTCGGTAGCTGGTAAACGTAATGTTTCCATGAAACTCCATGAGCTCCGATTTCAGATGAAATGTTGTTCCACGTTGTTCCTCCATCGCTTGATGCGCGCAGCAGAAGCGATACATTACCATTCATGTAAGCATAATAAAAAGAAACATATGGGATTGTTGATACGGTTAAATCGATTTCAGGAGATTCAAGACGGACAATTCTATTTTCATAAGAATTATAATCCATAAACCATGCAACTGAATTACCATGTTGAGCACCAGTTGGAACGCTATCTCCTCCTGACGGAGGATCCCAACCACTTGTACTCCATGTGGTTTTAGCCCAATCAATTGGGCTTCCCCATCCCAGTGTATCATTTCCTACTTCTACCACCGTTTGTGTCCAACCGCTCGGCGCAGAAGGGCTGCCGCTCCAGGTCCCTTCAAAAGATTCGTTAAGAAATATCTGTGAAAATAATGGAGCGGTTGTTAATAAAAGAATTAAATTTAGAAATATTATATATATTAAAAATTTTAGACTCGAAGTCATCATAATTCCCCCGAATTATTTATTGCTATACTTGTCAAAGAAATTGGTTATTGAGAGGCAAATCTTTAAATATTATTTCCCTCTATGCTTACATAAATTAAGCAGAAAATAACCACATTGTCAATTATTTTAATCTTTATTAGAAAATTCTAATAATTACCTGTTAAATTGATATTATTTTAATATATTTCAAATATTCAAAATAACAAAAGGAGGTTTTCGGTAATGGCAAATGCGCAAAGTTTAACACCCGTCCAGCCCGGAGAAAGGATTGAAGTTCTCGATATTCTCCGAGGTTTTGCATTGTTTGGAATTTTATTGGTCAATATGGATTTATTTATTAATCCTATCCAGTCATTATTAAGGCCGGTTACGGCGGGTAGTTCACAAACAGACCTGGCTGTTTCATTTTTTGTAAAATTTATAGGCGAAGGAAAATTTTATTCACTTTTTTCATTTTTGTTCGGCTACGGATTTGCAATCTTGTTTTTAAGAAGTGAAGAAAAAGGAATATCTTTCAAGGCATTAGTGTCGCGCAGGTTTTTTGTCCTGCTCCTGATCGGATTGATTCATGCTTACCTGATATGGGTGGGAGATATTTTATTCATGTATTCTTTGCTTGGATTTTTACTGATCCTCTTCCGTAAATCAAAACCAAAAACACTTTTAATCTGGGCATTCGTCTTATTAGCTCTTCCTATACTCCTTCTTGCGGTGGGGACTTTGGCAATCGAAGCCGGCAAAAATATTCCGGAGGCTGCCGAACAAATTAACAACAGCTTTGCCGAACAAACCGTGCAATATCAAAACGATATCGAACGGGCATATAAAATTTATCCGACCGGAAATTTTATGGAAATCACCCAACAACGGGCTTACGATATGAAATTTATGATAAGTTCAATGCTTTTTCTTGCGCTTCCTGTGTTTGCAATGTTTCTTATAGGACTTTATTTCGGCAAGAGGCAATTGCTTCACAATATCTCCGAAAACACTGTGCTCTGGAAAAAATTATTCGTGTGGGGTTTAATATTTGGCATAATCGGTAATCTTGTTTTTGCTTCTCTCATTTTATCGTTGGAAAGATTTGTGCCATCTTTCAACTTGCTGTTCGCCTCATTAGGACAGACTATCGGTGCATTAGCTCTGTGTTTCTTTTTTATTTCGGCTTTCGCCTTGTATTTAAATTCCGACAAATCAAATAAAAACTATTTTGCTTTCTTGTCTCCGGTCGGAAGAATGGCGCTAACTAACTATTTGATGCAATCAATAATTTGTACGATGATTTTTTACGGATACGGGCTGGGTCAATTTGGACAGATAAGTAAATCCGAGGGTTTATTGTTGGTCGTTGTTATTTTCTTTTTTCAAATGATTTTGAGCAACTGGTGGATTAATCGAATGAAGCTTAAGTATGGTCCCGTCGAATGGTTATGGCGCAAACTGACATATTTTAAAAAATTCTGATAAAAAAATATTTTTATAAAGCATTTTTTTTTATATTAAAAAAAAAGATCGAAAGTAAAATGATGAAAAAAATATTAGCTCTCGTTTTTTTGTGCGGAATCTTAAATGCCCAGGATATTGAGAATATTCACTTTGGCTCATACCGAAACCCGCTAAACGGATTGACTGTAACATGGAAAAGTTTCGGCGAAAACGACTCAATTAAATGGGGTTACACGAATAGGTATGAAATGGCTAAATCCGGTGCGATACGAAGGAATAACTATGAAGGATATTTGTATGATTTTTCATTTCCTGTAGTAAAAGCTCAATCCGACTTATATTATTCAGTTTTCAATTCAAAAGAAAAAACCTGGACTCAAAAAATTTTCCGGACTTCAACAGATACGCTTTCGGATAATTTTACATTCACTGTTACAGGCGACAGCCGGACACAGCTTAACCGCTGGGGACAAGTTGCAAAAGCTATAGAAAAATCGGATCTCAATATTTTTACAGGCGATATGGTCGATAAAGGTTCAAATGATCCTGAATGGGATAACTGGTTTTATTGCGGAGAGAAATTTTTTGATTCTAATCTTGTCTATTATACCATCGGCAATCATGATGTCGGAAAAAACAATTTTGAAAATATTTTCGTCCTCCCGAAGAATCCATCGGGAAGCAAGCTCTATTATTTTTTTAACTATGGCAATGCCGTATTCATCTGTTTAAACAGCGAAGACCCCGCCAACCAAATTCAGATTGACTGGTTAGAGGAAACATTGAAAAAGAGCAAAGATAAAACGTGGAGGTTTGTATTTTTTCATAAACCATTTTACAGCTCCGGAAAACATCAGGAAGCTATGCATAAATATTTTGACACCTGGTGGAAATTATTTGATGATTACGGAGTTGAATTAATTTTAACAGGCCATTCTCATCATTACGAAAGGACAAAACCTATAAATAGGAACATAAGCAAGATTTCGCCGGTCGGGGAATATGGTGGTACTCCGGATAGAGGACGGTGTCAGATTGTAGCGGGCGGAGCAGGTGCGCCTTTGTACGAAGTGAATCCACAATGGTTTACAGCTTATGCGGAATCGGTATTTCATTATTGTAAAATATCGGTAAAAGGGAATGAATTATTTTTTCAAGCCAAAAATATTCAGGGGAATGTTATAGATAGTTTGAGAATTGTGAAGTAGTTTTAGGAGTATTGCGATTTTCAATCAAATTGCATCTCCATGCCAATTTTCCTAAATTTTAATTGATGAAACATATATTAAAAATATGGATACTTTTTTTGCTGATCATCACTCAGTGCTCAGAATTTATTCCGTTTACGGGACTCCTTGCTCAGACAAAAGTTTCCAGCGCTTTCAAAATGGCGCGACTTAAATACGGCGGCGGCGGTGACTGGTACAACGATCCCGGTGGAGATGTGAACTTACTGAAATACGTTAAGCAGAATACTTTAATCGATACCGAACCGGTTTACGAATTTGTCGAAATATCCAGCGAGAAATTTTTTACCTATCCCTTTATATTTATGACAGGGCATGGCAACGTAGTTTTTTCCGATTACGAAGCAAAGAGACTCAGAACATATCTCGAAAACGGCGGCTTCATTTATGTTGATGACGACTACGGTTTGGATAAGGCATTGAGGCGCGAAATAAAAAAAGTTTTCCCCGATAAAAATCTAATAGAATTACCTTACTCTTATGGCTTATATAATTGTCATTACAGTTTTCCCTACGGTCCGCCAAAGACGCATGAACATGACAACAAAAAACCGCAGGGATTCGGTATTTTTCATAACGATCGACTTGTCCTATATTATACGTACGAATCTAATCCAAGCGACGGCTGGAATGATTACGAGGTTCATAATACTCCTCCCGAAAAACGTGAGGAAGCGTTGCGTTTTGGAACAAATATTATTGTTTGGTCGTTAATTCGGTAGAATTCAATGCCTGAACAAAAAAACATATCTTTATTTTATAATGAAATAAACAACCGTCTCGAAGCAGTCAGGAGAAAACAGTTAAATGTCAATATTCTGACCGGTGTCATAATTTCATTTATCATTTTTTTGTCTCTTGCCGCCTTATCAGTTGTTGCGGAGAGTATTTTCGGATTCAACGTTACAGGGAGAACAATTTTATTTTTAATAATCTGTATTGCGCCGCTTGCTGCGCTTGGTTTCTTCAGCCTGCCACCCGTACTTATAAAAACCGGGTTGCTGAAACCGGAAGACAACTATACTTCCGCCGGTAAAGTAGGAAATATTTTTCCGGAGATAAGAGACCGGCTGCTGAATGCCATTCAGATTTATGAGTATAAATTAAGTCAGACTCCGCTTTATTCTTTTGATTTAATTGATGCATCCTTTTCGGAATTGTACGGTGAAGTTAAAAGTGTAAACTTTCAATCTGCAGTTAACGATAAGTTATTAAAAAATATGAGAAGAATGATTTTCTACACTTCGGGTGTTGTCTTACTTGTGTTTTTTATTTCGCCTGCGGGTTTTATCGGCTCAGCCAACAGATTAATTAATTTCAGCGAAGCATTCGCAGCTACACCAAAAATTATACTGCATATTGAACCGGGCAACATCGAGGCGGTGAGAGGAGAAACAGTTTCAATCGTAGCAACCACCGAAGGCAATGTTCCCGCCGAAATTAATCTATTCACACGCGAAGAGGGTGTAAGTAAATTTGAAAACCATTCAGTTAAATTATCGGAATTAATCTCTGACGATTCACGACAAGAGGGAGTTTTTAAATTTTCGGTTCCGAATATCAGATCAACCACATACTACTATGCCTCGGTCGATGAAGTAAAAACCGAGTTATACAAGATAAACGTGCTTGACAGACCGTTCATCCGTTCGCTTCAACTGGTTCTGACCTATCCTTCGTATTCACGATTGTCTCAGAAAAAGCTTGATGAAAATTTAGGAGACGTTTCAGCTTTTCCGGGGACAAGGATCAATTTTGAAATAAAGCCGAGCAAAAATTTATCATATGCAAAAATATTATTCAGCGACGGCGGGATTACAGACCTCAAGGTAACGGACGGTGAAGTTAACGGCGCTATAATTTTGACGAAGGAAAAGGATTACAGCATCAGATTGAAAGATGAAAACGGACTTGAAAACATTGATGCGATTGAATATAAACTGAAAATTATTCCCGACGAATATCCCTTTGTTGAAATCCGGATCCCGGGTAGAAATGTGGATATTACCGAAAACATGATTTTAAATATGCAAATCCGAATAAAGGATGATTTCGGATTTTCAAAACTGAGACTTGGATACCGCCTTGTTCAATCACGCTATGAGCAGCCGTCGGATGAGTTTTCATATATCGATATACCGTTAACGAAAGACATTCAGGTTTCATCAGATTTGTGGTATGAATGGAATATGACAAGTCTTAACCTTGTTCCCGAAGATGTTCTTGCTTATTACGCTGAAGTTTTTGACAACGACAATATTAACGGACCTAAATCAGCGCGCAGTGAAATGTATTTAGTCAGACTACCTTCGCTTGACGAGGTTTTTGCGGATGTTTCCGAAAGTCAAAGGCAATCGCTTGAAACCTTGCAGAATATCGCAAAGGAAGCTGAAAAATTACGTAAGGAGTTGAATGAATTTCAGCATGAGATGAAGAAAAATCAGCAAAAAATGGATTGGGCTCAGCAGAAAAAAGCCGAAGAACTCACAAAAAAGTATCAGGAACTTCAGCAGAAAGTTGCCGAATCTGCTCAACAAATGGAAGAGATGATAGATAAAATGGAGGAGAACAAGCTCCTCTCACCTCAAACACTCGAAAAATATCTTGAGCTTCAGAAATTAATGGATCAGCTGAAAAATCCGGAACTGCAAGAGGCTATGAAGAAACTCCAAGAGAGAATGCAGCAGATGACACCCGAACAGATGAAGCAGGCGATGCAGCAGATGAATTTTACGGAAGAGCAATTTAAACAAAGTCTTGAACGGACACTGGAACTGTTAAAGCGGATTCACATCGAACAAAAAATAGAAGAACTAATCCGCAGAACAGAAGAACTGGTAAAGCAGCAGCAGGAATTAAAAGAGCAGGCATCGAGAACAAGTCCTTCCGAAAAAGAAAAATCCGACCAGCTTGCACGACAGCAGGAAGACATCCAAAAACAAATTGAAAAGCTCGAGCAAGAAACGAAGAATTTAAAAGAAAAGATGGAAGAGTTTCCGAAAGACATGCCATTGGATAAAATGGATCAGGCTGAAAAAAGTCTTGGTGAAAAACAACTTCAGCAAAAATCGCAGCAATCTTCGCAGCAGATGAAATCCGGACAGATGAAAAAAGCAAATCAGAATCAGCAGGAGGTGCAGCAAGGGCTTGAAGATTTTCTTTCACAGATGCAGGATGTCAAAGAATCACTGCAGGAACAAATGCAGCGTGAAGTCTTAAATCAAATGCGGAAAGCAGTTCAGAATTTATTAGAGCTTTCAAAACGGCAGGAAGAATTAAAAGAAGAAACGAAAAACCTTAATCCCAATTCGCAGAGATTCCGTGAAAATGCGCAGGAGCAGATGGAGATGATGGATAACCTTAATAATGTTGCCGATATGATGGGGGAGATATCAAAAAAATCATTTGCGATGAGTCCGGAGATGGGAAAAGAAATCGGAAATGCGATGAGGCAGATGGCGCAATCGCTGCAGAATATGGAACAGAGAAATCCATCGGGTTCGGCACAGCAGCAAAGCGAGGCAATGGGTTCGTGCAACCGCGCGGCAATGATGATGCAAGGCGCCATTAATTCCATGAAACAAATGGGCGGCGGAATGGGAATGGCAGGATTGATGCAAAGATTGGGACAAATGTCAGGTATGCAGGCGGGTATCAATGCACAAACCTCACAAGCGATGGGTAATCAGGGGATGTCGGCTCAGCAGAAAGCAGAATATTCACGTCTTGCCGGAGAACAGGGATCTGCCCGGAAATCATTGGAGCAACTTGCCAACGAAGCCCGTAATATGGGCGAGTTGAGTAAATTACTTGGTGATCTTGATCGTATTGCAAAAGATATGCAGGAAGTTCAGACTGATTTGGAACAGGGCAATGTAAATCCTGAGACACAAAAAAAGCAGGAGAGGATATTATCGCGCTTGCTCGATTCACAAAAATCGATGCGTGAAAGGGATTATGAAAAGCGTCGGCGCGGAGAAACAGGTAAGGATTTCCGAAATGCGGGTCCACCTGATTTCGATTTAACATCAAAAGAAAGCAAGAACCGTCTCAGAGAAGAGTTATTGAAAATTCTCGACGAAAAATATTCAAAAGATTATGAAGATATGATAAGAAAATATTTTGAGGAACTCGAAAAAATTCAGACGGAATGACCAGCCATTTATTAATGACCGAACGGCAGGAAATTTTGTTCATTCTATAAAAATTCATATCTTTTATCAGTTCAACGATGACAAATCACAAAATCTTCAAAATATCCTAATTAAAAAATTATGGAGGAAATTATGATCCGTTTTACTTTCGCAATTTTGCTCTTCTTTATTCCTTTGATTCTTGTTGCAAATCAGGGCGAGGAGACAAATATTTTTCCCTATCAGATTAATGAGATTATTCTGGACAACGGTCTGAAAATTTATTCCGTCCCGTTTGCAAGTCCGGGCATTATTTCTTACTACACTGTTGTGAGAGCAGGTTCGAGGAATGAAGTCGAACCGGGACTTTCAGGTTTTGCCCATTTCTTCGAGCATATGATGTTTCGCGGAACTGAAAAATATAATAAAGACAGATATAACGACGTGTTAAAAATGATGGGAGCCGACAACAACGCTTTTACTACTGATGATTATACTGCTTATCATACTCTCGCAAGTTCCGCCGAACTGGAAACGATTATTGATATGGAGTCCGACAGGTTTATGAATCTCAAATATACAGTCGAAGATTTCAAAACGGAGGCGGGAGCTATTTTAGGAGAGTATAATAAGAATTACTCAAGCCCCTTTATGATCATTTATGAAAAGTTAAGGGAAGCCGCTTATGAAAAACATACATATAAGCATACGACTATGGGATTTCTGAAAGATATACTCGACATGCCTAATCAGTATGAATACAGCTTGAAATTTTTCGACAGATGGTATCGCCCTGAAAACTGCGCCGTGATTGTGGTCGGGGATTTCAATCAGGAAAAATTAATCGAGCTGGCAAAAAAGTATTACGGCAGCTGGAAACGCGGTACTTACACACTGAATGTTCCGCTTGATCTGCCGCAAAAAACCGAAAAATTTGTTTACGTTCCGTGGAAATCGAAAACCCTCCCTGTGCTGGCGGTCGGGTATCACGGACCGGTTTTCAGCGATAGCGATATCGACATGCCGACGATGGATATAATATCTCAATTAGTTTTTTCGCAGACATCACCACTTTTTAATAAACTCGTTATCGAAAAGCAGTTGGTTGAATTTGTTCAGGGCGGACAGAGCGATTCACGCGATCCCGGCTTGTTCATGATTTTTTCACGTATCAAAGATGAAAAAAATATTAATTTAGTCCGCGATGAAATCTATGCGGCATTAGATGAAATTAAAAATAATCCCATACCCGTAGAAAAATTGAATACAGTAAAATCGCACATGAAATATGCTTTTGCGATGAGTTTGGATAATGCCGATGACATAGCAGGGAAAATGAGTCATTATTATCAGTTGACGGGTGAACCTGAAAGCATGAACAAAGTTTACCGGCTCTATGATAAAGTTACTTCGGAAGACGTAATGCGTGTGGCGAAAAAATATTTCTCAAAAGAAAACCGAACAGTTGTATTGCTTAAAGAGGAGGGTTCAAAATGAAACAGATAACACTAATCTCATCAATATTATTTTTCTTAGGATTGATAATGACAAACATAAATTGCGCAAAAGGACCGGCGATTTCGGAGCTGCCAGATCCGAATTCTCCCCTTATTACTTTTCGTGTGGAATTAAAATCGGGTTCAATCAATGATCCCGCCGGCAAGGAAGGACTGAACGCACTGTCAGCATTAACAATCGGTCAGGGGGGGACAAAGGATTATACTTATTCCGAACTTCTCGATAAATTATATCCGTGGGCGGCATCGATTAATCCTCAGACCGATAAAGAAGTGACAGTGTTCATCGGCGAAGTACACAAGGATCATCTTGAAAAGTTTTACGAAATATTTTCGGAATTGATAATCAATCCGAGATTCGATGAGGCGGATTTTGAAAGGAGCAAGGATCTGATGCTGAACCATCTCAGGAATACACTTCGCGGTACCGATGATGAAAACCTCGGCAAGCAGGCATTGAATGCTATGATGTACGAAAACCATCCTTACAGAACCACTGAAGTCGGAACGGTCGAGGGTTTATCTTCAATCACACTTGAAGATATAAAAGATTTTCACAAACGCATTTATACACAGGAAAATTTTAAAATAGGAATTGCAGGAGGGTATCCGGCTGAGCTTATTAAAAAGATAAAAATGGATTTCGGAAAGCTCCCCTCAGGAAAAGCTGCGGTCGTAAATTTACCAGCATCGGGAAAAATTGAGAAGATGGAAATTATGTTCGTCGAAAAGCCGACTCGCGCCACTGCAATCTCGATGGGATTTCCGATTAACGTCACAAGAAAAGACAAGGATTATTATGCATTAATGGTTGTAAATTCATACTTCGGCGAGCACCGCACATTCAACGGCGTGCTGATGAACCGTCTGCGCGGCGACAGAGGTTTGAACTACGGCGATTATTCATACATCGAGAATTTTATACAAGATGGAGGCTCAAGATTTCAACTTCCAAATACTCCAAGAAGGGAGCAGTTTTTCAGCATCTGGATTCGTCCCGTTCAGCCTGAGAATGCCCATTTTGCAATCCGGAATGCGATGTATGAGCTGAAAAAACTTGTCGAAAACGGAATCACCGAAGAAAACTTTGAGATGACGAAAAAATTTGTGATTAACTATTCAAAGCTCTGGGCACAGACTGCCAGCCGCAGATTGGGTTATAAACTCGACTCCGAATTTTACGGCACTGAATTCTTCATCGACAAAATGGAAAAAGAGATAAAAGCATTAAAGCTCGACGATGTAAACAACGCGATTAAAAAATACCTGAATGCCGAAAATATAATGGTGGCTGTTGTTTGCAACGATGCAGCTTCACTTAAAGAAGCAATGTTTAACAATGCCCCCTCACCGATAAGATATGCTTCTCCCGTTTCACAGAATATATTGGATGAAGATAAAATTATAGAAGTATTCCCGCTGGAGATCAATAAGGAAAAATCCAGGATTGTTCCTGTAAGCGAATTGTTTGAGAAGTAAAAAATATCAATGGATTGATGGATAATTGAATCAATTAGCCAATGAACAAAGAGCACACGGATTTTTGCTAAGGTTAGTACGTTAATATAATTTGAGCCGGTTTCGTTAAGGAGCCGGCTTTTTTTTGGATATGCCCTCAGGAATTATTATTAAATTATCCTACTTAAATCTTCACCTTATTATATCAGTACAGCACAAAAACCCTCTATTTGTACGGCCAAATTGAAGGAATTTATCTTGAGTCTGCTATAATCTGTAACCCCAAAATTTACGATGGTAAAAATACGAACATAAGTAAAATATTAAACAAACTTATTAGAAATTTCTAATAAGTGAAAAAAAGAGAAAAATACGCTTGACAATTTAATGAAATTTTCTTAATATAGCTCCACATTACGTAGAGGCTTTTCAAGTGATGTAGGTCACCAAAAATAAGCTAATCTCAGCAGTACTCAAGATTATCTAATTGTTTCACAAGTATCATTCGATATTTTTTCTAAAGGGGATATAGGTTCCTTAGGGTCGAATAAAATAAAAAGTATAACTGTTTTCGGGTTTACTTATTTGTCTCAACTTATACTTTTTAAATTCATAATAAACTAAGTAACTAAAAGGAGGTTTCATGTACAAAAAGTTTTTCAAGTTTATTGTTTTGTTATTATTCATTTATTCGTTTTCAGCAGATGCTTTTTCACAAATCTCAAGTGCCGGAATTAAAAGCCAGACACCGACTGTTCGAACGGATAAAGACGACTATCGTCCCGGCGATATCGTAGTTATCACAGGTACAGGGTGGTTGGCGGACGAAACAGTCAAACTGATAATCCACCACGAGATTCAGTCACTCGGCTGCGATACGCTATGGGCGATCGCAGATGAGAGGGGTATCTTTACAAATTCACAGTATGTCATTCAACAGATTCACCTTGGTGAAACTTTTTTGTTGATGGCAACAGGTATGACGTCTGGTTGGACTGCTACGACTACTTTTACAGATGGTGGTACAAATCCACCACTTTTACAAGGTATACCATATTCTCAAAATTTTAACAATCTTCCTCATAATGTATCACTCGGTACCAGTCAAACCGGGACTTGGCCACAAAACAGCCTTCCGGGTTGGCAGGGATGGTGGATCGTTAAGGTTGGCGGGCAAACCAACAGGGAAACATTTCCAGTGAGTAATGCATACGATGATGAGTATCTTCAGCCGAGCAAAACCGCAACAAACAATGATGATGGTGTGCATAACTACAATGGTAAAATCGGCTGGCACTCCAGGGCTAATATGCATGGACTCGTTCTCGCGATTAATACTAGGGGGAAAACTAATATTCCTATATCATACGATATCATGACAATCAGGAATGTACAAGGTGGTTCCAATAACCGTGTTAACGAAGTTGCCTTACAGTACAGAGTTGGGACTTCCACTTCCACTTGGACTACTATTAGCGGCAGCGAGTATCGGAACCTGGGTGGTGGTAATTCAATATATACTCAAACCTCCGGTACAACGGGGCAAAACATTATAACAAAGACATTTGTACTCCCTTCAGCAGTTTGGGATAAAGACGCAGTTTACCTCCGTTGGGTGGATAGAGATGTGAGCGGTAGCGGCGACCGCATTAGCTTCGCAATAGATAATATTGCAGTAGGTGTTCTCCCATTAACTATCAGAGCTAATGACAGAGAAAAGGCGTATGGCGAAACGGTAACGTTTGCCGGTACGGAATTTACTGTCAGTGGATTACAGTCGGGTGATGCAGTAACCAGCGTGACGTTAACCAGTACAGGTGCGGGATCATCGGCTACGGTTTCTGGTTCCCCTTATGCAATTGTTCCGAGCGCAGCTGTTGGAACAGGTTTATCAAAATATAATATTACTTATGTCAACGGCTCGTTGACGGTGAATCCGAAGGAAATCACAGTTACACCTGATGCCGGACAGTGGAAGACTTTCGGTCAGTCTG
>CAYTID010000041.1:17619-20125 GCA_964437735.1 uncultured Ignavibacteriaceae bacterium
CTTGGCACACTCAGCGCAGGATCAAACTACACGCTTGTTCTTGGCGGCTCAAACAGCTTCGAGATCAAAGCAAAGGAAATCACAGGTAGTATTACTGCCGAGAATAAGGTCTATGACGGTAACAAGATTGCAACGCTGTCAGGTCGGGCGCTAAATGGAGTATTGGGCAATGATGACGTTAGTTTGAGTGGTGGCACGGCAACATTTTCCAATAAGATTGTGGAGATTGGGAAGACGGTAACGCTTGATGGAGCACGCTTAAGCGGAGTTAATGCAGGCAACTACAGTCTGACATCTGTTTCAACGACAACAGCGGATATTACTCAACGTACTCTCACTGTATCTGCAACCGGCATCAACAAAGTATATGATGGCACTACCGATGCTTCTGTGAACCTCTCGGACAATCGAGTCGCTGGTGACATTCTAACACTTAGCTACACCAGCGCAAGCTTCCTTGATCCCAATGCCGGAAATTCAAAGCAGGTGGATGTCTCCGGTATTGATGTTACAGGCACCGATGCTGAGAACTACACATGGAATACATCAACATCTACGAGTGCCAACATTACCGAGGCAACAACTCAAACCACACTAACCACAAGCGCCCCCTCGGTACGGTTCATGGATTACCTCACCATGACGGCGCGTGTGAAACCCTTAAATACCGGCAGTCTGCTTACGGGCGAGGTTGAATTCTTCATCGGAACAAAGAGTTATGGCAGTGTCGTTGCTGTTCCTATCCCTGATGATACGGATGGTAGGGTGCAGGCAACCATTATCCCTCAAGTGTCTGATCTTCCGGGTAGCTACACAGTGAAAGCAGTATTTAAAAGCTCCAATACCAACTATAGCGGCAGTCAAGACACCAAACCGCTTACTGTTGTGGCACGGGAAGCAAGTCCGTATGATGCGAAAGGTTTCTACGTGGGCGATTTGTTTGCGTGGACAACAGGTCCCAATTCGAGTACGGGAACCGTTGCAATGGTTGCGAAGATTCTGGATGCCAATGTTCCGGCCGGCGATGTCAGGGGTGCAAAAGTTACGTTCTATCTTGTGAACGGAACATCATTTACCCCCATACCGGGTGCGCAGAATCTTCCGGTTGGCTTGATCAACGTTGATGATGGAACAATTGGTTTTGCCAGCGCTATTGTTCAGCTAAATATCGGTTCCGGGAATGCCCAGAGCTTCCAGGTAGCAGTCGGTATCAGTGGCGCATACAAAAACAATCTTGGTAGTGCTCTCGCTCAGACAATTGTAACTGTATCAAAACCGGTAACCGGAGGCTATATTGTAGGCGGCAGCCAGCTTGAGAATGTAAATTCTGCCGGCTATATCAGAGGACATTCCGGATTGTATACAGACTACCAGTTTGATATTCAATACACTAAATCAGGAACCAATCCAAAAGGAAAAGTGAGGATCATGATCCGCAGCTACTATCGTACTGATGGTACGCTGGATTCCGTGTTGCACACTTATATCGTAACAACAAACGCAATCGCATTACTGAATGTTGGAAGTCCTACGGCGACCGGAACATTTAGCGCAAAGGCGAACCTTGTGGAACAGCTTCCAAATCTGACTACAGTAAATATTGAGGGAGGTGCTACGTTCAACATGGTGGCTTTTCAAAAAGACTGTGCTCAGAGGATTGCGATTACTCTTTACAGGAAAGCCGGCGGTATTTGGTTCTCAAGTAATTGGGATGGGACATCAACAAAACAGCAACAGGTGAGTGAGGGGAGCAGAGTATATGTCGCCGGCGGCGGGTCTTGCGCAAATGCCAATGGCAATGCAGGTTTTGTGGTGACGGGGAGCGTAAAATCTATACCGGAAGAATACTCTCTCTCACAGAACTATCCGAATCCCTTCAATCCGACAACGGAAATAAAGTTCGATCTGCCAAAAGACAGCTTTGTCCGTTTAGCAATTTTTGATGTTATTGGACGCGAAGTTGCTGAGTTGGTTAATGAAGAGATGACGGCAGGTTATCAATCGGTATCATGGAGCGCTGTAAATAATTACGGTGTCAAATTCGGATCGGGAATATATTTCTACAGAATCGAAGCCAAGCCTCTCGATGGCGGTGAACGGTTTACCGATTTGAAAAAAATGATTCTGATTAAGTAATACTGATAACATTATCAATTCAAAGGGCAGTCAAATGGCTGCCCTTTTTTTTTATGTATTCACAATATTAACCGGATATTAACGGTCCTTGCTTGTTCTATCGACAGTTTTGCAAAGTAATCTGTCAGTATAGGCATTCCACCACAATGTTTGATTTAAAAAAGGTGGTTTCGAGAGGAAAGCTGTTATGCTGGTTAGTAAACCGATGTGATAATATTGGTTTTGATAAGAGGGAAAGTCATGAAAAAAAATATTATTTTCTTGACCACAATATAAAAAAGGTTTATATTTTGCTTGATTAAAAATTTGATTTCATTTTTATGGAAGTATTAATAGTTGAAAAATAATAATAGTTTATAAAACTTTCTAT
>CAYTID010000042.1:0-10629 GCA_964437735.1 uncultured Ignavibacteriaceae bacterium
AGTTTCATTTCTTATAAAAAAATGAAAGAGGCTGACTCACTTTTGAGACAGCCCCGTTTTTATTTGGCAGATGCTATGATAAATGAATTATTGTACAGATATGTTTATTTTTCGTCATGTTATAGGCAAGTGAGCGTTATACCTGACATTGTTACTGAGCGATTACATGGGATATAATAGTGAAAAAAAATAATTGACATTATTTTATAAAATTTATATATTGAAACAGAAATTTAAACAAATAAACAAAATTTACCGTAAACTAAAATTAGAAAAGGAGATAAAAATGAAAAAATTACTAAACACGTTAGTAATTCTAACCTTAACACTAAGTTTTGTTGCGTTTACCCAAAATAAATTTATTGGTGTAAAAGCTTGTGCTCCCTGCCATAAAGGTGAGAAAAAGGGTTCGATGTTTGAAATCTGGGAAAAAAGTGCCCACTCAGGTGCATTTAAAACTTTAGAATCCGAAGAAGCACAGAAAATTGCAAAAGAAAAAGGATTGAAAACTGCGGCTCATGAAAGTAAAGAATGCCTGACCTGCCATGTAGCGGCAGCCGGAGTTGACGCGAAATTATTAGATAAAGGCTATGATAAAAAAGAAGGAATTTCATGTGAAGCATGTCATAGTGCAGGCTCTGGTTATAAAACTATGGCGATTATGAAGGATAAAAAGAAATCCATCGAAGCAGGAATGACAGAATATGTAGATGAAAAAGCAATAGAAGCTCAATGCGTTACGTGTCATAATGAAAAATCTCCTACATACAAGGAATTCAAATTTAAAGATGCGTGGGCAAAAATTGCACACCCAGCACCAAAGAAGTAATTATTTTAAAATTTGTATACTTGATAAGCCGGAAAAAAATATTTTCCGGCTTTTTTGTTTAATATTTCAACAGTCGCTGTTAAATATATCGACACCACTCAACTAATTCTGCCTTATACATTTATGAAATATTCAACAATGATTTAAATAATATTGTTGAAATATTCATCACTTCTATTTCTATTTATTCAGCAATCAATTTATTGTAAAATAAGGTATATAACCTATTTACCCATATTAAGTTATAGCTTCTATTATTGTTATCGATATTTTATTTTTGGTACTATAATTGAAGTACAAAGTATAGTCAAAATAGTATCATAATAAAAGGAGATAAAAACAATGACGGCTTTATTAGTATTATTAACAATCGGCATATTTATTCTAATTGATTATTTAGTTTACCGGAAAAAGGGTACCGCAATTCTTCAAGGTGCACATGCAAAAGAGGAAAGTATTCCAATTGCTCCAAAGAAATTAAAACAAATCAACGAAAATGATATCGCTCTTCCAAGTGGTGTATTTTTTCATCCTAAACATACCTGGGCTCACATTATGCAATCGGGCCGAGTAAAAGTTGGGGTAGATGATTTTATTTCTAAAATTGTAGGATCAATAGACAATGTAATTCTTCCTGAAGTAGGAGCAAATGTAAAACAAGGACAACCTGTATTTACTTTGACCTCCGGAGATAAAAAACTGGATTTTGTTTCACCGATTGAGGGCAAAATTGCGGCAGTAAATTCTGATGTAATTGAAAATCCTTCGCTGACAAAAAATCCTTATAAAAATGGGTGGTATGCAATTATTGAACCTTCGAATATTTCAAGGGATATTCCCGCATTGAAAATTGCTTCTGACGGAGTTGATTGGTTGAAAGGTGAGATTCGAAGATTCAAGGAATTTTTGTTTGAGTCGGTTAACGGTAATAAACTTAGCCTTCAAACATTACCTGACGGTGGTTTACCGACTGCTGACATACTATCTCAATTGGATGAGGAAAACTGGAAAAAATTTCAAACAGAATTTTTAAACGCCTAATTAATTCAGAAAGGAAACGAAATGTCGCAAAAAGCCATATTAATCGACATTACAAAATGTATTGGATGTCGGCAATGTGAAGAAGCATGTAAAATTAAGAACGGTCTGCCTGAAGGTGAAGAAATGAAGCTTTCAGCTACAGCTTATACAGTTGTTGAAGAGCATAGTGAAAAATATGTAAGAAAACTATGTATGCATTGTAAGTATCCTACATGTGAATCTGTCTGTCCAGTGGGAGCTTTTACCAAAACTCCTGAAGGAGCAGTTTTGTACGAAGAAAAAAAATGTATCGGATGTCGCTATTGCATGATGGCTTGTCCGTTTCAGGTACCCAGGTATGAATGGAGCAGTAGAACTCCAAGAATACAAAAATGCAGATTCTGCATCGATCGGATTTCAAACAATGAACATCCGGCCTGTGTAGAGGCGTGTCCGGCGGAAGCAACTTTATTTGGAAATTATTACGATATCCTTCAGGAAGCGCATAAAATAATATCTGAGAATAAAGAGACATATGTTCAGCATATTTATGGTGAGAAAGAAGTTGGTGGTACATCAGTATTATATATATCTGATATTCCATTCGAGCAACTCGGATTCAAAGCACAACTGGGGACACAACCATTACCAGAACTTACGTGGAATGCTCTTTCAAAAATACCAAATGTTGTAATGGTTGGTGGCACACTCTTATATGGTATATGGTGGATTACAAACCGCCGTAAAGAAGTTGCTAAGTATGAGAAAAAGCAAAAAGAAAATTCAATCACATCTGATGAAGAATAACGGAGAAAAAGGAAAAAGATTATGAATAATACAATTTTATCAAAAATTACTATCTGGAAAAGCCTTGCGGTTACACTAATATTATTAGCAGTTTATTCAGTTATCGTTAGATTCACAGGTGGTTTAGGCGTAGCAACGAATTTATCAGATGAATTTCCATGGGGTTTATGGATCGGATTTGATATTCTATGTGGAGTGGGTTTAGCGGCCGGTGGTTTTACCTTGTGCAGCATAGTATATATTTTTAATTTGAAAGATTTTAAACCTATTGTCAGACCAGCAGTACTTACGGCATTTTTGGGTTATTTATTAGTAATAACAGGTTTAATGGTCGATCTTGGAAGGCCCGACAGAATTTGGCATGCAATGGTAATGTGGAATCCCAGGTCCGTTATGTTCGAGGTTGCGTGGTGCGTTATGCTATATACAACTGTTTTAGCTTTAGAGTTTAGTCCGGTAGTTTTTGAAAGATTACAATGGAAGAAATCTTTAAAGATTGTAAAATCAATCACTATTCCTCTTGTAATAGTAGGCGTAATTCTCTCAACATTACATCAATCTTCGCTTGGATCACTTTATTTAATTGTCCCTGCAAAATTATACGGATTGTGGTATTCCTCAATGTTACCTGTATTTTTCTTTTTATCAGCCCTGACAGTTGGCTGTGCTATGGTGATTGTTGAATCATATCTTAGTTCGCGAGCATTTAATAAAGAATTGGAATTTCCAATTTTATTCCGTTTAGGACAAGGAATGGTGATGCTGATTTTGGTGCATTTCATCATCCGAGTAATAGATTTATTTGATCGTGGTGCTCTCAATTTACTTTTTCTTTCAAGAACAGAAACATATCTTTTTTATTTAGAAATTGTATTAGGGATGGTGATTCCGTTTATTTTACTCACGGTGAAAAAAATTCGCACAAACCGTTCGGGTTTATTTTATACTTCACTGTTGGTTGTACTGGGATTTATCCTGAATCGGATGAATGTCAGTATTACAGGTATGGAAGCAGGAAGTGGAATTTCTTACATTCCTTCCTGGATGGAGTTATTTATAACAGTAGGTTTAGTGGCATTTGGTTTTGTAGCATTCGGCTTGGCAGTTAAGTATCTGCCGATATTTGAGGATACAAAATCTAATGAAGAAATTAAAGTGGAAAATTTTGCCACTCAATTGAAATTAGATTCATAATATAAATATATAATAAAAGTCTCAATGGGTGATAAAAAAAAACATTCAAGGAAAATTGATATATCACAAGCCGACTTCAAGTGTGTTTGGATGACGGCAGGTGTAGTGTCATACAAATTATGTGATTATGAATATGCTTGTGAAGAGTGTCCTTATGATGTTACAATCAGAAATAATACTAAAGAAAATAATTCAGTTAACCACTATATATCCGAAGTCCAGAAAAATATTGTTAATATTGATGATACACAAAGAATTAACAAATTAATCAATAATTTACTTTCTATAGAATATCGCTCCGGTGTCTATTATTCACAAAATCATCTTTATGTCAACAAGAGTGGCATCAGTAAATATTACATCGGAGTGGATAATATCTGTATGAAATTATTACCATATATTACTAGCATTGTTCTTATCCCTGTTGGTACAGTTTTATTGAAAGATCAAATATTTTGTTGGTTGGTTTTGGACGACATTACTTTGGCTTTGGTATCTCCGGTATCCGGAGTTATTAAGAAACATAATACAGCTATAATCGAATCACCGAATATTATTCGTATGGATAATTTTGAAAATGGCTGGCTCATAGAAATTGAATTATCTGATGAGTGTGAGTTAAAAATTTTGTTTTCCGATAGTGATATTAAAAACTGGCATAACAACGAATTAAATAGAATAAACCGCCTTGTCCGGGTTCTGGTGGAAAAATATAGGGGATCGGAAGTTCATACATTGTATGATGGAGGGACGGTTATATCTTCACTAAACCAGATATTTTCAACAAAAGACTATTTGCACATTTTAACATCATTACTTAGGAAACCTGGGTTTCGAAAATAATTATTTTTTATCACAATCAATAATAATTCCTTTTTAAAATTTGAAAATTGTGGAAATATTCGACATATTTATTAAGACAATATGAGAAATTTATTTAATACTTTATCATTCCGCCTTTTCATTACATTGCTAATCATGATGGCTGTACTTTTCGGGGTTTATACTTTTATAACGATAAAATCTCAGGAAGATCATATGATGACATCGATTAAATTGTCGGCTCACCGCATTAGTGATTTTATAAAAGGTTCTACACGATATGGAATGATGCTTAACAGGAGAGAAGATACACATCAGATTATAAAACGTTTGGGAGTGGAACCGGGCATTGAAGTTATCAGGATCTTCAATAAAAAAGGTGAAATAATGTTTTCGAGTGTCGAGGAAGAGATTGGTTCAAGTGTCGACATGAAATCGGAGGCATGTTATATATGTCATACAGCAGGAGAACCGTTAGAATCGATTCCTGATGTAAACAGAACACGTGTAATAAAAAGGATAGATGGACATCGTTCGCTCGGACTTATCAATCCTATAAAAAATGAAAATGATTGTTCTAACGCAGATTGTCATGCTCATCCATCTTCAATAAAAGTTTTAGGTGTACTCGATGTAAAAATGTCGCTCGATCAAATTGATCATAATATTGAAGAAGCACAACAAGAGGTCATTGTATTTAGTTTAATTTTTATAGTATTAGTTAATATCGTATCCGCTCTGTTTATCAGAACGCTTGTACATTCACCGGTACACAAACTAATATCCGGAGCGAAAGAAATCGCTGATGGAAATTTGGATTCAAATATTGTCATTAAATCGAAAACAGAAATCGGCGCTCTGGCTGAATCTTTTAATGAAATGACGGGAAAATTAAGCCTGGCATATACAGAAATTAAAGATTGGTCGCTCAGTTTGGAAAAAAAAGTTGAAGAAAAAACACAAGAATTAAAAAAAGCCCATACTCATCTGGTGACTGTAGAAAAAATGGCTTCACTAGGGCAACTTTCTGCAACAGTTGCGCATGAATTGAATAATCCACTTGAAGGGATTCTTACACTTACCAAACTTCAGGTAAAAAGATTAAACAAGGATAATATTAATAAAGAAATTTTGATTGAAGTTTTACACGATCTTAGTTTTATAGCTGACGAGGCAATCAGATGCGGAAATATTGTTAAAAATTTAATTCTATTTTCGAAGCAACAACCCGCCGAATTTAAAGAAGCAAGTATAGAACAAGTAATTGAAAGAAGTATTTTGTTGATAGTCCATCACTTGGATATCCGGGGAATCAAATTAGTCCGTGATTACAAAATATCAAATCCTATAATTATTTGTAACGCTCACCATTTGCAGCAAGCATTTGTTGCATTGCTGATAAACGCAGTTGAAGCAATGACTCAAGGCGGGATGATAACTATCGCTACAAAGGAAAAAAATGATAATTTTGTGCAAATTGACGTCACTGATACCGGACAAGGTATCCAGGAAGAGATGTTGGGTAAAGTATTTGAACCATTCTTTACAACTAAAACGGATGGTAAAGGCGTGGGATTAGGATTAGCGGTTGTTTATGGAATTATCTCTTCACACCACGGTGATATAAAAGTTAGATCAGTTGCCGGTGAAGGAACCACTTTTGAAATAATAATACCGCGTGATAAAAAAATATTAGTAAAAGAAAATGAAGGAGAATCCAATGGATAACCAGGGATTTGGAATTTTGGTTGTAGACGATGAAAGGATTGTACGTGAATCGCTTTATAAATGGTTTTTGGAAGACGGATATAGAGTTTCAACAGCGGAAAATGCCGCTGAGGCATTAAAGAAATTGCAAAAGGAATCCTTCGACCTGGCATTCGTTGACATAAAAATGCCGGGTATGGATGGATTGGAATTACAACGCCGGTTGAAGGATATTGATAAATCATTAACGGTTGTTATAATTACTGCATTTGCATCGGTAGAGTCAGCTGTTCAGGCGTTGAAAGAAGGCGCTTATGATTATGTAACTAAGCCCATCGATCCGGACGAATTGTCGCATATTGTTAATAATATTATGAACCAGAAAAAAATTATAGTTGAAAATATTCATCTAAAACAAAAAATAGACGAACTAACACAATTCGATGAAATAGTGGGTGAAAGTCCACAAATCAAAAAAGTATTTGAGCTGATTTCAACAGTTGCAAAAACTGATACAACTGTTTTAATAAGGGGTGAAAGCGGAACGGGTAAAGAATTGGTAGCCCGAGCGATTCATGCTCATAGTTCGAGAAAATATTTTCCGATAATTCCGGAAAATTGCGGAGCGCTTCACGATAATTTATTAGAGAGCGAACTTTTCGGACACGAAAAAGGCGCCTTCACAGGGGCTCAATATAGGAGAAAAGGGAAATTCGAAATGGCAGACGGAGGAACCATTTTCTTTGATGAAATAGGTAATATCAGCGAAAAACTTCAGGTAGATTTACTCCGTGTGCTGGAAACAAAACAATTTACACGGTTAGGGGGCGAACAAATAATTAATGTTGACGTGCGAGTAATTTGTGCCACTAACAGAGATTTAGAATTAGCAGTTAAAGAAGGGAAATTCCGTGAAGATTTGTATTACAGGCTGAACGTTTTTACAATTTTCCTGCCTCCGCTTCGTGAGAGACGAAGTGATATTCCTTTGCTTGTACAACATTTTGTAAAAAAGTTTTCACAAATTATGAACAAACCTATCTTCCAGGTTGAATCCGACGCAATGGATGTGATGGTTCGTTATGATTGGCCCGGGAATATCAGAGAACTGGCTAATGCGATTGAACGTGCTATGGTAGTCGGTGTGCCGCCAACGATTCGTACTGAGGACCTTCCGTTTCAATTAACAAATGGCAACGAGAATAGGGCAAACGGTGAAACGCTTGAGGATGTAGAGAGAATTCATATTTTAAAACAATTAAATAGTCATAAATGGAATATTTCCAGAACAGCCGAAGCATTAAAGATTGATCGAGCAACACTGTATAATAAAATCAATAAATATAAGCTGCGTTGATAAATGTTAATTGAAATTTTGGGCGCTCGATATTGCCATAAGTTAAATATCCGCGAAATTAGCAATTCTGTAAGCCAAACGTTTTCTGTTAAAGTTGTTTTCCGGGATATTATTTTAGATTTTGGACTCACCTTCGATGATCATCGATTTCAGTATAATTCCTCAATAATTTTAAGTTTAATAAAAAACCACAATTTAATTAATCCCGATTCAAAAACCATTGTTCTGACTGACCTTGATTTGTTTGTCCCAATTTTGACATATGTATTTGGCGAAGCAGAATTTAAAGGCAACACTGCCGTTGTTTCGTCACATCGGCTTCATCCTGAGTACTACGGATTACCCCGTAACGATAAAATTTTGCAAGAAAGAACTGAAAAAGAATTAATACACGAATTGGGTCATACATTTGGGCTGATTCATTGTCCTGATGATACATGTGTTATGCATTCATCAACCTATGTTGAAGATATTGATTTAAAGGGGGTGCGATTTTGCATGTCTTGTAAAAAATATATTTTAAATATTTAGCAACAATAAATATTTTTTATTATATTTGGTGGTCAATAATAAGGAAAAAAAATGCAAAAACGTTTTCCGGATACGTTCTATAATCCAATAAGTGTCATCGGTACTGTTGTCTCAATCTTTACTGCAGTAACTTTTATTTTCTTAATTTTACTCGGTATATTTATACCCGAAACTCCCGTTTATTTTGGAATTGTAACATTTATTATTCTCCCAATAATACTAATATTTGGTTTGGCAGCAATTCTTATCGGTCTGATAATCGAAAGAAGGCGCCGATTAAAAGGGGGTGAGGTACATTATTTTATAAATGTAGATTTCAAAAATCCAAGACATCGCAGAGGTTTTCTCATTTTCACAAGTGTCTTGATAACTTTTATGCTTGCCTCTGCTTTTGGAAGCTATCAGGCATTCGAATACACGGAATCGATAGAATTTTGCGGAACTCTATGTCACGAAGTAATGGAACCGGAGTACGTTGCTTATCAAACATCACCGCATGCCCGTGTCAAATGTGCGGATTGCCATATAGGTTCGGGGGCAGACTGGTTTGTTAAGTCGAAACTTTCAGGTGCATATCAGGTGTACGCCGTATTAGCGAATAATTATCCCAGACCGATACCGACTCCGATTAAAAATCTCCGTCCGGCACAGGAAACTTGTGAGAAATGCCACTGGCCTCAATATTTTTTCAGCGAAAAAAAACGACAAAAAACTTATTATAAAAAAGATGAAAAAAATACGCCATGGACAGTTTCATTGTTGATGAAAATAGGTGGGGGATCCCCGGATATGGGACCAACTGCCGGAATACACTGGCACATGAATATTATGCAGGATATCGTCTATGTTGCGAGCGACCCGGCACGTCAGGAAATTCCGTATGTTAAAACTGTCGATCATCAAGGGAATATTACTGAATATTTTTCGACTGACAATCCATTGAGTCATGATGAAGTTAACAAGATGGAAAAATTTAAAATGGATTGTATAGATTGCCACAACCGACCCTCACATGTTTACAAAGCTCCTACGAAATCTCTTGACCTAGCACTTTATTTAGGGCGGATTGATCCCACGCTTCCTTACATAAAATCTATTTCCGTCGATGCTCTCTCCTATAATTATTCTTCTACGCAAACAGCTTTGGACAGTATACGTTATATAGTTGAAAATTACTACGGGACAAATTATCAGGAGATTGCTAAAAAGAAAGAAACCGAAATTAAAGAGGCAGTTTTGGAAGTACAAAAGATATATAAACGAAATATTTTTCCCACAATGGGAGTATCGTGGCGAGCATACCCGGAGAACATTGACCACATGACGAATGCCGGGTGTTTCAGGTGTCACAACGGAAAACTTGTGAGTCCTTTGGGTAAAACAATTACTAAGGATTGTAATAGTTGTCACACAATATTATATCAAGGATCGGAATTAAATCCTAAAACTTTAACAACAACAGGATTCGAATTCATTCATCCTGAAGATATTGGAGACGAATGGAAAACAACTAACTGCAATGAATGTCATACTGGAGAATGATGAATATGGAAGATAATAAAAATGAAAAAAGACGGGATTTTTTAAAATGGATGCTCGGAGGTAGTATAGTTGCATTTTTTGGATCAATAATTTATCCTGTTTTTTCGTACTTAAAACCTCCCAAATCAGCAAATGTGAAAATATCTTCAGTGAAATTAGGGAAAATTGACGACTTCCCCAAGGAGAGTGGGACAATCTTTAAATTCGGAAATAAACCCGGTATTTTAATTAGGAACAAAGAAGGAGATGTGAGAGCATTTGGCGCTACATGTACACATCTGGATTGTACAGTCCAATATCGTCATGATCTGGGAGTTATTTGGTGTGCATGTCATAACGGACAATTCGATTTAAATGGTAGAAATATTTCAGGACCACCTCCTAAGCCACTCGAAGCATTTAATGTCATTATTCAAAATGACGAAATATTAGTGAACCGTTCGAGTTAGTGAAAATTATGAAAAATAACTTAATGAAAAATGTTTATAATTGGTTCGACGAAAGAATTCAATTTAAAGATATAATTGAATTTGCAGGGAAAAAATATGTTCCTGTTCATCAACATTCAGTTTGGTATTATTTCGGAGGGATATCTTTATTTTTGTTTATTATACAGGTAATTACCGGAATATTATTACTCCTTTATTACAAGGGGAGTGAGGATTTAGCATTCGAGAGTATGCAATTTATTGTAACAAAAGTTGAATTCGGGTGGTTAATCAGGTCTGTTCACAGCTGGTCGGCAAATCTTATGATATTAGCGGCTTTCATACATATGTTCAGTGTGTTTTTCACAAAAGCTTATCGCAAACCACGTGAA
>CAYTID010000042.1:10639-19634 GCA_964437735.1 uncultured Ignavibacteriaceae bacterium
GGGTTACCGGTATGCTATTATTGTTATTGGCTATGGGTTTTGGATTCAGTGGCTATCTGCTTCCATGGAATGAATTGGCATTTTTTGCAACTAAAGTAGGGACAGAAATTGCAGGTGCAGTTCCGCTAATCGGTAAGCCTATTATGTACTTCCTTCGTGGCGGGGAAGATGTAACTGGTGCAACTCTCTCAAGGTTTTTCGGTTTTCATGTTGCCTTCATGCCGGCAATCTTTACAGTTATACTCGGTATACACTTAATACTTGTCCAAAGGCAGGGGATGAGTGAACCGATGGAGTACGACCTCAAGCCTGAAGTTGAAAATAAACGACTGCCATTTTTCCCGAATTTTATTTTAAGAGATTTGCTATTTTGGTTAATAGTATTGAATATTTTAACGTTGTTAGCTGTGTTTTTTCCGTGGGATTTAGGTCATAAAGCAGACCCTTTTGCTCCGGCTCCAGCAGGGATCAAACCTGAATGGTATTTCATGTTTATGTTTCAAACCTTAAAATATATACCAGCTGAAATTTTGTTCATTGAGGGAGAAATTATCGGCGTATTACTTTTTGGAATTGCAGGGGTGTTATGGACGTTAGTTCCATTCTGGGATAGGAAGACCGTCCGTGGACAAAAGAACAGATTGATAAACTATATTGGAATTTTTGTTATAGCTTATATAATTATTTTCACAATAATTGGTTGGCTTGTATAAAATTAGAATGGATGATAAAATGAAATTTAAAAGAATTATCTCTCTGTTATTTTTAATATTTGTTATCAGCGGGGCTTTTGTTTTTGCTCAATCAAAAAATGACCAGTGTTTTATTTGTCATTCACAGCTAGGTGATACAAAAGCTGCTCAATACAAAAAAGATATTCATTATCTCAAGGGAGTTAGTTGTGCAGGATGCCATGGAGGAAATGAAAAATCTGACGATATGGAAAAATCAATGAACAAAGATGCAGGATTCATCGGTGTTCCGAAAGGTGATAAAATATCGGAACAATGTTCAAATTGTCATAGCTCGCTCGATGAAATGAAGAAATACGGATCCTTGATTAAAACTGATCAATTTAATAAAATGAAAATAAGCTCACATGGACAAATGAACATAAAAGGAACAGAGCGAATTGCACAATGTATAACATGCCATAATTCACACGGAATTGTAAGTGTAAAAAATCCCGGATCTCCCGTTTATCCAACAAATATTGTAAAAACATGTACAAAATGTCATTCGGATAAAGCCCTCATGAAACAATACAATCCCGCGATACCCACTTCACAAAAAGAAGATTATTACACCAGTCGGCATGGGATCGCCAATCAAAAAGGGGATATAAAAACTGCGCATTGTGCAAGCTGCCATGGAAGCCATGATATTTTTACAGCCAAAGATCTAAGATCGCACGTTTATCCGACGAACTTACCGGAAGTTTGTGCGACTTGTCATAGTAATACAGAATACATGAAGACATACCAACTTCCAACGAATCAACTCGAAAAATATACCAAAAGCGTTCACGGAATAGCTCTGCTAAAAAAAGGAGATACAGGTTCTCCATCTTGTAATTCATGTCATGGCAATCATGCCGCGACGCCTCCCGGAATTGAATCTATCTCAAAAGTTTGCGGTACCTGCCATGTACTAAATGCCGGTTTGTTTGCATCTAGCCCACATAAGCAAGCATTTGACAAGAAGAGACTTCCTGAATGTGAAACCTGTCACGGACATCACGAAATTATTACTGCGACAGATGTTTTATTAGGTGTTAGTGAAGGTTCACTGTGCAGGCAGTGTCATGGTGAGAATCCTGAGTCAATTGCTTTTATTACAGCGAAAACTATGAGATCGTTCCGGGATAGTTTAGTACATGAAGAAAAATCTGTTTTATCATCATTAACAGAAGCTGAACAAAAGGGAATTGAAATTTCCGACGCAAAATATAAATTCAGAGATGCGCGTCAGGCATTAATGGAATCCAGAACGATGGTTCATTCGTTTGACCTCGCTAAATATACCGAAATTATTGGGAAAGGATTATCCGTAACAACGAGTGTAGGTGAGGAAGTTAACAATGCGGTCGAAGAATTTTATTTCAGGAGGTGGGGTTTCGGTGTCTCAACTTTGATTATAACAGTTCTTGCTGTATCGCTATTTCTATATATCCGACGAATTGAACAAAGAAAAAAATAATTAATATAATACATCCGGATTCGTTAATGGAAAAAGCGTTTTCTAAAGTCAACCTTAATAAAAGGAGATTTTTTTAATTGTTTCTCAAAACCTCCGAAGAATCCATTATATAAAGTATTCATTCAAGAAGGTTTCTGTAATCGGATATGAATCTGACGTAGCATATTGTCTTATTGTTATCAGATTTGTACGTCCAACCTTCTTATCACAAGGATTAAAAAGATTAGATTTTACTTGAAATTATCGTCAAATTTTAATAAATTTATGGGAATTTAAATCAATCTTTATTTATTAATTTTTTCGTATTTTCTTGAAGGAAAACTATATGAAAAAAAATTACATCTTCATTCCGCTTATTTTATTTTTGTTTTCGGATTTTTCTTCTGCTCAAATTGTCAATGGAAGGCTAACAACGAGTTTTTATACTTTCGAAAAATATGAGGGAGTAAATTCTTCCGACAAATATCTACGCGGAATTCAATCTATGCAGTTCGACTTTACAAAAAATGATATCTCAATTAGTACGATGCTTCAAGGTTCGACTGATATCATGGGGGAGACTAACGAAACATATACTTTGCGGATGTATAATTTATCACTCAAGTGGCGGAATATCGGCAAAATTATTGACCTGAACGCCGGGCGACATTCAATTTATGCAGGTGTTGGTAATGGATTGATTGATGGCGGCACTGTAAAACTAAAATTGTTTAATAATAAACTTGTTTTTACCGCCTATGGCGGGGCAAATGTAAATCCTAATTTAGAAATTAAGGTTTCTAAAAATATTGACCAAAATTATTTATATGGCGGACAAATGGTGACGTCGTTCATTAAGGATCTAAGAGTGGGCATCAGTTATATGAATCGTCATCGTGAACGTGATTCTTATACTGCCATTCGCGGAGACTCGATTGGAATCCCTTATCAGAAACTGATAGTAATTGATTCACCGGTAGAGCAATTCACGAGCGCTGATGTAAATTATTTTTACAAATCTTATGGATCTGTTTATGCCCGTTATGATTACAATATAAATTTTGCGAAAACTTCAAGGATACAATTCAGCGGTCGGGCAAACATTACAAGTAAAATCTTGGTGATGGGAGATTACATATATCGGGAACCGAGGATTGGTTATAATTCAATCTTTCATGTTTTCAGCCACGGTAATACGAACGAAATTGAAGGTGGTTTAGAATATGCTTATAAGCCAACTTTACGTTTATTCGGAAGATTTGCTCAAATAGAATATAATAATGAGAATTCACAACGATTTACGGTTGGATTGAATGCCGAGTATGGAAATTTGGTTTACTCCGGAAATACCGGTTATGCAGGGGAGTTAAATTCAGTATCTGCTCAACTCTACTATCCGCTATTCAACAGGGCTTTGATTCCGACTGTCGGCTTCTCGCGCGCATCTTATAAACTCAATACAAATGACGATAAACTTGAAAGTTTCACCGGGCTCATCGGAGCTGCTTTTAAAACAAGCGATTCGTTCTATATAGATACCCAAATACAATGGTTAAATAATAAAATATATAAAAACGATTTACGACTCTTCCTCAAACTGAATTACTGGTTCAGTCTTAATTTTAATATTTTATAAAGGAAATATTTATGATAAAGAAAAATTTTATAATATTTTCGATAATTCTTGTAACAGGCGCCGTGAGTATTTCCATGCTGAATTTTGATTCTTATAATTGGCAGGAAGAGGACAGGTCGGGGGAAATAAAATTTTCGCATAAATTCCATCTCGAGCAAGGAATAGAATGCACCGATTGTCATACCGGGGCAGCGAATAGCCAATTATCTTCCGATAAATTGTTTGGCGATCATTCATCCTGTCAATCATGTCATGAAGAGCAGTTAAACGAAAATTGTGAATTCTGTCACCAAAAAGCGGGTGAATATAAAGCTTTTAAAAATCCTAAGCGCGAACTGATATTCCCTCATAAAAAACATGTTGAACTCAGCAATGTGGACTGCGAAACTTGCCATAAAAATTTAAGGGATGTCGATTACGGGTCATCCAAAAATCTTCCAACGATGACTACTTGTAACGAATGCCACGACAATTCAAAAGCATCGAGCCAGTGTGAAATCTGCCATACTAATTTTACCTCTCTTATTCCGGATAACCACAGAAATGTTTTATTTGCTCAAGATCATAAAAACTTGGTGCGTGTAGGATTAATGGATGTTAATTGTTCATCGTGCCACGAAGAAATTTTCTGTCAACAATGTCATGACGGGGCAAGTTTAAGACAATTCGGTGAAAAGGGACTAATGTCCGATCCGATGCCGAGGTCAACAAGACGCACATCCCCTAAATTACTAACGTTACAAATGGTTCATGATATGAACTATAGATTTACACACAGTATCGATGCGAAAGCTAAATCGAAAGATTGTTATTCCTGTCATGAAAAAGAATCTTTTTGCTCGTCGTGTCATATGGCCGGGGGAAATGTTACACAAAGTAAATTTAAACCAAAATCACATGACAACATAGGTTTTACAACTTACGGTGTTGGTTCGGGGGGCGGCTTGCACGCCGAATACTCAAGACGTGATATTGAAAGCTGTATGGCTTGTCACGACGTTGTCGGAGCTGATGCTACATGCGTAAAATGCCATTTCGATCACGACGGAATAAAAGGTACTAATCCAAAAACACATAGTCCTGGTTACTTGAGAGGTGAAAAGGGAATCTGGCACGATACTGACGGTGCGACTTGCTATATTTGTCATACTCATCCGAATGCAAGAGTTAGCGGCAATCCAAAGGGTGGTTTTTGTAATTACTGTCACATTTAAAAGAGCAGGTGAATATGAAAACAAAATATTTTATATCGACAACAATATTATTTTTAATAATCATATGGGGATGTTCCGATCTACAAAAAGAATTACCTGACCCGACTTCTCCTCTCACCATTCATGCAGATAATTGGAATAATATTAATTCGGAAAATTTCCATGGAAAATATCTCAAAGCAAAAAAATATAATATTGATGAATGTAATCAATGCCATGGTGGTAACTTTGAGGGAGGAACTAGTAAATCTTCCTGTTATACATGTCATAATTCCTACCCGCACAAACCCGGCTGGCTTGCCAAAACAAATCCAAATTACCATGGCTTAAAGTTGAAATCATATAATTGGGATTTAAATAGCTGCAAATCATGCCACGGAAATGATTTTAATGGAGGAACGAGTGGTGTTGGATGTTTCCAATGCCATAACAGCTATCCTCACTCTTCGGGGTGGAATCAAACAACCAATGCAGAATTTCACGGTAAATATTTACACACAAAAAACTGGGATTTATTTTCGTGTCAAGGTTGTCACGGTTCTTCATATGACGGGGGTGTTGTTACAAATAAAAGTTGTATGACAGCTCAATGTCATGTCGATGCAAATCAAATTAAAAAATCACCTGAGGCATGTAATACTTGTCACGGCATGTTTAAAGGTGTGGCTACTGTTGTGAAAACCTGGGCGCCGCCTCGTGGAATCTTAGGCGATACTTCAACTACGTCTCGGTCAGTTGGAGCTCACCAAGCACATCTTGTCGCCGGAAAATTAGGTAAGCCATTGAAATGCGCCGAATGCCATCAAGTTCCTGCCCAAACATTTGTTAACGGACATTTAGATACAAACCTACCTGCCGAGGTAGCAATGAAAGATACATTGGCTAGGATAGTTACCGGAAATGGATCGATTATTCCAAATCCTTTGTATTCGTTTAGCGAAGGAAGCTGCAGTAATACATATTGTCATGGATATTTTAAAAATGGTAACCAAAGTTTTAAACCAAATTGGACTGATCTTACAGGAAATCAAATAAAATGCGGAACCTGTCATGGTGATGTAAATAAACCAACATTAGCCGAAAGAGCATTACCACGCGGTACCCATATTCAATCTGTAGCAATACCTTGTAGCTATTGTCATTACGAGACAGTAGATGCGAATTTAAATATAATAAACAAAGCAAAACATGTTAACGGAAAAGTTGACTTAAAGAATCCACCAAAAAAGTAAAGGATAAAGATGTTCAGGATCGCTGAAAAAGAAAAACTTTCTGAAACGATTACAAAACTAGTAATTGAAGCCCCGCTAATTGCAAAGAAACGCAAAGCGGGTAATTTCGTTATGATAAGAGTGAAGGTAGATGGAGAAAGAATTCCCATCACCATCGCAGATTCAGATATCGACAAAGGAACTGTCACAATAATAGTTCAAGCCATCGGCAAGACAACAAAAATGTTATGTGCGCATGAAGCAGGAGAATATATTCTCGATTTTGTCGGACCTTTAGGTGAGCCAACACCGATAGAAAATTTCGGCCGAGTTGTTTGTATCGGTGGTGGAGTGGGTACTGCTGAAGTTTATCCCATCGCAAAAGCGTTACAGGATGCGGGCAACGAAGTGATCGGAATAATTGGCGCCCGTAGCAAAGATTTAATTATACTTGAAAAAGAAATGGGTGAAGTCTGTAATAAACTTTACGTCACAACTGATGATGGATCTTACGAACGTAAAGGTTTTGTTTCCGACCAGCTTCAGGAAATTATCAATAGTGGTTCAAAAATAGATGGTGTTTATGCAATCGGTCCGATCCCGATGATGAAAGTTTGTGCCGATGTAACGCGCCCTCATGGAATTAAAACTTATGTTAGTCTTAATCCGATTATGATTGACGGAACGGGCATGTGTGGAGGTTGCCGGGTGAATATTGGCGGAAAAATGAAGTTTGCATGCGTTGACGGCCCTGAATTTAATGCCCATGAAGTCGATTTTGATGAATTGATTATGCGAAATAAAACCTATGCTGATTTGGAAAAAATGGTTGACGAGAAATACGAAAATCATCAGTGCAAATTAGCTGAAGCTGTGGATACGAAGGAGGTTTTGAAATAATGTCAGTTAATGAGTTAAAACCATCTGAAAGAATGAAAATAAAAAGGCAGCATCCAATCGAACAATCTGCAGAAGATCGAAACAAAAATTTTAATGAAGTTTCCTTCGGTTTTTCGGAGGAGCGTGCTTTAATGGAAGCGAAACGATGTTTAGACTGTAAAAACCCTGTGTGTATTGAAGGATGCCCTGTAAGAATAGATATTCCGGGCTTTATAAATTTAATTCTTGAAAAAGATTACATCGGTGCGGTCAATAAAATACGGGAAGCCAATTATTTACCGGCAATGTGCGGCAGAGTTTGTCCTCAGGAAGAACAATGCGAAATCGTTTGTCTGCTGGGGAAAAAACATGAACCTGTTGCAATCGGGAAACTGGAACGCTTTGTTGCTGATTATGAAATGCAGAATAACTTATATAAGCCACCTGTAATCAATAATAAAATTTCTAAGAAAATCGCTGTTGTAGGATCGGGCCCGGCCGGTTTGACAGTTGCAGCTGAACTTGCGAAGTTCGGATATAAAGTTACATTATTCGAAGCTTTGCATGCCCTTGGTGGAGTACTCAGATACGGTATTCCTGAATTTAGGCTACCCAAAGCAATTCTTGATGAAGAATTAAAACGAATTGAGGATTTAGGCGTTGAGGTTGTAACGAATTTTGTTGTTGGACGTACAGCCACACTTGATGAATTAATTGATGAGATGGGTTATGAAGCCGTGTTTCTGGGAACGGGTGCGGGTACACCCACATTTATGGGAATTCCAGGTGAAAATCTTAGCGGTGTATTTTCGGCGAATGAATTTCTTACACGTGTAAATTTTATGAGAGCATACGCATTCCCGGATGCCGATACTCCGATAAAAATGGGTAAACAAATTGCTGTAATAGGAGGTGGAAATACAGCGATGGATGCTGTCCGAACAGCTAAACGTTTGGGAGCGGAGAAGGCATATCTTGTTTACCGGCGGTCGCGAAAAGAAATGCCTGCACGGGCAGAAGAAATAGTTCACGCCGAGGAAGAAGGAATCGAATTATTGTTATTGACAAATCCAATAAAAATTTTAGGCGATGATAATAATTGGGTAAAGGGACTTGAATGCCAACGGATGGAACTCGGTGAACCGGATGAGTCCGGAAGAAGAAAACCTGTACCTGTCGAAGGTTCTGAATTTATACTGGATGTACAAACTGTAATTGAAGCAATTGGTCAAAAGCCCAATCCGATTATTCAGGCAACAACGCCCGGTTTAGAAGTAACGAAGAAGGGGACCGTTTTAGTTGATGAAATTATGACAACAACTCGACCAAACGTGTTCGCAGGTGGAGATCTTATTCACGGCGGTGCAACTGTAATTCTTGCAATGCACGATGGAAAAATCGCTGCAGAAGCGATACATAAGTACCTTCAAGAAGTTGATAAAGAAAAAGTTGTAGAAATGAAATAAATCTATAGCTGGGTCTACGATTTTGCCGCAAACGAAGATTAGGGTTTGAATACTAGAATTAAATAAAATTATGATGGCAATCGATGTTAGTAAAAAATTAGGAAGCTATGAATACTCTGAGTTCAACCTTCTTTTTCCGAGAGTAAAAAAACTGTCTTGATGCTATTAGAACCCCTAATGGTCATGTAATACCACGCTATATCAACGAATTTTGGACTGCAAAGCAAAGGCAAGCGAATTCGATCCACGAAATTTCCTACAGAGCCTCTTTTAAACCGCAATTACCAAGATTTTTTATTGAATGGTTGACAAAACCTGGAGATATTGTATTTGATCAATGGAAGCAGGCGAAGTGCATAATGGTAAAATGCGATATAATGAATATGTTGTCCATTTAAAATTATATAAAAA
>CAYTID010000043.1:0-18891 GCA_964437735.1 uncultured Ignavibacteriaceae bacterium
CCAACCATAGCTGTATCCCCTGAACCTAAAGGATTTGTTTGTAGATTCCAACCTATCTGTGCGTTCGCTATTGAAAAAGAAAAAAAGAATAAAAAAGATATAACAATTTTCATGACACTCCTTTAAATTTAAATTATACATCTGTTTAATGTTTTAAATTCTTATTGAAAGTACAAATTATTTTATGATTTGTCAAACTCTCTTTAAATTAAATATTTAAACCAAATACCTGTATACTCCGGGATAATTGTCTCTTTTTTGTTGCGGACCTTGTTACCCATGTCCTGTCCGAAAAAAAATCCCATTATCCGGCTTGCTTCTTCGACATTGTTGAAGGAGTAATCCGTTCTGATAACTTTTCTTGTATAACCGTATTCTTCTTCCAGCAATTTATAAAAGCGGTTAAGCACCGGATTATCGTAACTTCCCTCTTCTACATTTGTTCCGAGAGTTTCAATAATAATTGAGATTCCATTTTTTCTGAAAATTTTATTTATCGTTTCGTTTATTAGTTTTGTGATGGCAGGAATATCCTTACTATTCTCAATTACTAGATGTCCCAAACTCCAGCCCTCGATGAAGGTATCAATGGGGTGATTATTTAGGGGTAAATCCAAGTGGTCCGCAGTTTCAATTTTTATTTTATCTTTCTTATTATAAAACTTTTTGCGTGCATAATCCACCATGTGCGGAGATCTGTCGTAACCATAGACAAATGAAGCATCATCAATATACAACTCTGTAATCCGTCCTGTTCCGATTCCGGTTTCGAGAACGACTTTTCCCTGCCATGAGGTTATCTCATAAAGCGATTTTTTTAAATTACCTTCGTAATCCTCATGAGAAACAAGTTCATTGTACTCGATGGCGTATCGTTCGTATATTTCCTGCATTGTCGGCATATTCAAAAAGAAATTGTACAAAGATAAATATTATTTCAAAATAAAGAAAAAACCCTGCTAACCCGGCAGAGGCTTTATTAACATTATGGTTTTGAAAATTATTTTACGCGAAGGAATTCAATTCTTCTGTTTTGACGTTTTTCTTCCGGAGTATCATTTGGCGCAACCGGATTAGCGGGTCCGAATCCTTTGGCGGTGATACTCTCAGCTTTGATTCCTTTATTTACAAGCCAGGTTTTTATGGCATCTGCGCGTTTTTGCGATAATTTTATATTGCTATTATTGCTTCCTACATTATCAGTATAGCCGTGAATCTCAACTACCAATTCAGGATAAGAATTTAATGTTGTAAATGCGTCACTAAGGATCTTTTCGGATTCGGGAGTTATGTCTGCGCGACCGGTTTCGAATGTAATGCCGTCCAGTATTATTGGTACACCTACTTTAGGCAAATCGTCATCAGGATCAAGTGGATTTGTTCCCATTTTAATTTCGGCAAAATCATTTACAGTACCACCGTCGGTATCCGGATTTTTGTGATCTGTTCTATATTTTTCTTCCATCGCTTTGGTCAGACCGTCGTTGTCTTCGTCAGTATCGCCGACGCTTAAACCAAGAACAACCGCGTCGGATAATCTGAATTCGGCGCCAACACCTCCTTGTAATATTCCGGTCCACGCTTGTTCATCAACCGGTTTTGGAGAAACAGATAGAGGTGGATTAGTTATTTTATAATGTAAAGCTCCTACTACTCCGAAGAGAAATGGATTCCGGGTTACGTTGTCCAGCGGACTTAAAATAAGTTTCCAATCGATGGGAATAATTTTTGTTCGATAATAATTTCTCTTAAAATCGAAACCTGCAAGCGAACCGTATCATCCACCCATTTCCATTTGGAAGTGTTTGCTTAAATCCATTCGAAGAAATCCCCGCGCAACTTAGGATTCCTTTAATCCGTCAGGTTCATAAATTTCAGTCGCCGGAAGGGTTTGATTATATTGTAGGCCAAGTTTTCAACCGTAAACACTAAGTTGAGCATTTGATGTAAAATAGAATATCAAAGCAAGGGTAATAATTGTTTTTTTTTATGTCTCCTACTAATGGTTATTAAAAAACATTTATTATTATATAATAAATATTATTAATAATGGCAATGATACTGATAGATAGTTTTTAACTTTCAAAAAAAATGAATCTACAGATAAAAACCGAGGATTTACAGTAAGGTTGGTTTTTTAAAGATTTTTTTTTATCTTGTATCTGAAATTTTAAGAAAATATTAAAAAAAATAAAGGATTGTTTGAAAACAGTCCTTTTTTTGTTATTTTTTACGAAAAGGAGCATAGAATGAAACGGACATTTCAACCCAGTAACACAAAGCGCAAGAATAAACACGGCTTCAGAGAGCGGATGAAAACAAAAACCGGCCGCGCAGTTCTTTCGAGAAGGCGTGCAAAAGGTAGAAAAAAGTTGACTGTCAGCGACGAAAAATAAAAATAATTTGGTTATTAATCACAGTTTATGTGAGATCTACGTTACGCAAACAAGAAATTCTTAGAGGGAATGAGAGTTTTAGAAAAATCATCTCCTCAGGAGAGAAGATATTCGAAAAAAATATCTTATGTTTTTATTTAATAGAAGAAAACAGCGTAATAGTAAGCAATCAAATACGAGCTGGGTTTACCGTCCCGAAAAAAACCGGAACAGCCGTTATCAGAAACCGAATAAAGAGGTTAATGCGCGAAGGATACCGGCTAAGCAAATTTTCATTAATTGAAACTGAGACTGTGAAGAAATTTATAGTATCGATAGTTTTTATATACAATATCAACCGGAAAGACACAATAAAAAAGCTCAATCTGCATGTCATTAAACCGGAAATTGTAAAATCGATTGAGAGAATCAAAAAAAATCTCATCAGCGCAGATTCAGATTGAATAAAATATTTATATATATCATAAAACTTTATAGGTTGATCATATCCCCTCTTCTTCCTCCTAATACCTGTAGATTTTACCCGACATGCTCGGCATATTCCCTCGAAGCATTTGAGAAGCATAAAATTTTCAAAGCATTCTGGTTATCATTAAAACGAATATCGCGTTGTCATCCTCTTCACGAAGGTGGATACGATCCAGTACCATAAAAAATAGATTGGAGATAAAATGGACAGAAATAGTGTAATTGGATTCATATTAATCGGAGTAGTACTGCTGGTTTGGATGTGGTACAATTCTCCGCAACAGAGTCAGACTCAGCAAGACAAACGTGATACAGTTGTGCAGACAACTGAAACGGAACAACTTGCTAAACAAATTCAGGAAGAAGAAGCGGCAAAAAAAGAAATCAGCGTGCCTGAACAAATGGGAAAATATTTTTCCGCTGTTGCTGAAGGCGAAGAAAAAATAATAATAATCGAAACTACCCACTATAAAGCAGAAATTACTTCTAAGGGAGGCTTGATAAGAAAATGGGAATTAAAAAATTATAAAACCTGGGATCAGCTGCCTGTTCAACTTGTCGATTTTGATAAAGGGGGAGATTTTAGTCTTCTCTTTAACACGACAGACGGAAAATTAGTGAACACACGAAATTTATATTTTGAAACAAATTTTCGTAATTGGGAACGGGTAAAGCTTGAAGGAGAATCACGTAAACAAATTATAATGACATTAAATCTCGAAAACGGTAGGAAAATTGAAAAACAACTGACCTTTAATAATTCCTCCTATTCTATAGATGTCGACTATAAATTTGTACAAATGGAGCCTGTAATCGCTAATTATGAGTATCAAGTTGTATGGGAAAATGGCATGCGTTATTCAGAACAAAACAGCGCAGACGAATCAAGCAACGCAAAAGCTTATGCATATTCCGGCGGTGAATTAGCGGAATTGGAAGCAAGTTCAAGCGAGATAGAAAAATCAAATATTAACGGGAATACAAATTGGATAGCAACCCGGACAAAATATTTTGCCGTTGCCATTATTTCAAAAGATAATAACGGATCCGGAGCTTATCTGGAAGGATTTCAAACAAAAATGCCGAATTTAGGCTTAAAGAAAACTTTCAGCATCGGTTTGAAAATGCCTTTTAGGAATGTAAAAGATAACACAGCTTCTTTTACATTATTTGTCGGTCCGCTTGATTTTGATGTTGTAAAAAGTTACGAGGTTGGACTTGATCAAATTATTAGTCTTGGCGCCGCCTGGCTCATACGTCCGATATCGGAATATTTTTTAATCCCGTTGTTTGAACTATTGAAATCGTTTATACCTAATTATGGGATTGTCATAATTTTATTTTCGATAATTATTAAAATAGTTTTATATCCTCTGACAAAATCAAGCATGAAGTCGATGCAAAAAATGCAGGCGCTTCAGCCTATGATAGAGGAAGTAAAGGTAAAGTATAAAGAAGACCCACAAAAGATGAACCAGCAGGTAATGAGGTTGTATAAGGATTACGGGGTTAACCCGGCAGGCGGTTGTTTGCCCTTATTGTTGCAGCTTCCGATTTTATACGCATTATGGTCCTTATTTAGTTCAGCGATTGAATTGAGGCAAGCCAACTTTGTCTTATGGATAACCGATCTTTCCATTCCGGATAAGCTAATTACACTTCCTGCGGCAATACCATTATTGGGAATAAAAGAAGTCAGCGGGCTAGCACTTCTGATGGGAATCACAATGTTCATACAGCAAAAGATGACAATCAAAGATCCTCGTCAAAAAATGATGATTTGGATGATGCCGTTATTGTTAACATTGCTTTTTAATTATTTTCCCTCAGGTTTAAATCTTTATTACTTTATGTTTAACATACTATCGATATTTCAGCAGATGTACATTAACAAAGCACATAAAAATGAACCTTTAAGGAAAGTAGAACAGAAAAAAAAGGGGGGCGGAATAATCGGAAAAATATCTCAAAACATTCCGAAGAGTAAAAGAAAATAATCAATTGTAGATAGAAGCCCCGCCTTGTGCGGGGTTTTTTTTTCAACCAAATTGCTAAACGGTTTTTTTTTTTTTAAATTTTCAATTATGATAATTGAAAATGATTTGATTGCTGCAATATCAACTCCCATTGGGGAAGGTGCTATTTCTATTGTTAGAATTAGCGGAAAAGGGGCGATCGAATTTCTGGATAATTATTTCGAAGGTAAAAAACCCTTATCAACTGTAAAGAGCCATACAATTCATTTAGGCAAATTGCATGATTCAAAAAACGATAATGTTGATAAGGTATTGGTATCGGTTTTCCGTGAACCGAATTCCTATACAGGTGAGGATATGGTCGAAATAAATTGCCATGGTGGATGGTATAACACTAATTTAGTCTTAAAGTTATTGATCGAAAATGGCGCACGCTTGGCAGATCCGGGTGAATTTACTAAGAGAGCTTTCTTAAACGGAAAAATTGATTTATCACAGGCAGAAGCAATCGCAGATCTCATTTCTGCAAAATCTGATCTCGCTCATAAAGCCTCTATAAAACAGCTTGAAGGTTCATTATCTTCAAAAATACTAACAATTAATCAGAGATTAATTAATACACTAAGCTTAATCGAATTAGAACTAGATTTTGTAGAAGAAAATTTATCATTCACAGATATAAATAAGATTATATCCGAGATAGATATTGTGTCTGATGATTTAAAAAAAATCTCGGATTCGTATAAATTTGGTAAATTATTTAGAGAAGGGGTAAAATTAGTTATTTCTGGCAAACCGAATGTCGGTAAATCAAGTTTATTGAACCAGCTCCTTCAGGAAAATCGTGCTATAACTACACCCATACCTGGAACAACCAGAGATATAATTGAGGAAAATATAATTATTAATGGGGCTTTATTCGTAATAACCGACACAGCTGGTTTACGTGATACAATTGACTTCGTAGAAATTGAAGGAGTGAAAAGAACTTACGAAAAATTAAAAACCGCTGATATAATTATGTATCTGATAGATATCACTCAAACAGAGTTCAGCGATGATATCCATTTTCTCTCTGATTTATCACAATATGGTAATCAAATAATTTTAATATTTAATAAATCCGATCTTGTTAAAGATTCATCTATAGACTTAACGATATTCAGAGATAAAATTTCAACACATCCCTATACTAAAATTTCTGCTATTTCTGGTGATGGAATTGATAAATTGAAAAATTTGATATACTCGTTAGCTTTTAATAATTCTGCAAATTCAATTGAAACGAGTGTAGTTATTACAAACGAGAGGCATAGAAGCATATTAACTGAATCGTTAAATTACTTAATTCTTGCAAAGGCAAGTGCGAAAGATAATCAAAGTGGGGAATTTATTGCAGTCGATTTAAGAGCAGCGCTAGATACTCTTGGTAAAATAACAGGAAAAACTACACCTGAGGATATTTTGAACAATATTTTTTCAAATTTTTGTGTTGGAAAATAATAAGTTTCACGTGAAACATGAGTGAATATAATTCTAAATATGATGTAGTAGTTGTCGGGGGCGGACATGCGGCTATAGAAGCTTGCTTAGCAACATCCAGAATGGGCTGTAATACGTTGATGGTTACTATGGATACTTCTAAAATTGGCGAACAATCTTGTAACCCGGCTATCGGAGGAACAGCAAAAGGACATCTCGTTAGGGAAATAGACGCCTTAGGTGGTGAAATGGGAAAACTTGCCGACGCAACAGGAATTCAATTTAGAATGTTAAATAAATCGAAGGGCCCGGCCGTTTGGTCGCCCCGGTGTCAATCAGATCGTGAATTGTATGCCAAAGAGGCTCAAAAATGCCTTTATAACCAAACAATACTTGATATCCTCGAAGATACTGTGGTAGAAATACTGACCACAAACTCAATTCAACGGAAAGCTACAGGAATCTCGACATTAAAAGGAAAAATTATAAAGTGTGATGCTATTATTATTGCTACCGGTACGTTCTTGCGTGGTGTGATGTTTACCGGCCTTGAATCAGTAATTGGAGGTAGATATGGGGAAATGGCAGTCCATGGTCTGACTGAAAATTTTGAAAAAATTGGATTTATTAGCGGAAGATTAAAAACAGGAACTCCTCCCAGAATCGATATTAATAGCATCAATTTTAACAAAGTTGAGGATCAAGAGAGCGATAATCCCCCATCACCCTTTTCATTCCAAACAGATAAAATTACAAATAAACAGATACCTATGTATCTAACTTACACAAATAAAAGGACTCATGAAATTTTAAGAAAAGGTTTTGATAGATCTCCATTGTTTACTGGAGTAATACAAGGGAGAGGACCACGATATTGCCCTTCAATTGAAGATAAAATTTATAGGTTTGAGGAAAAGGAAAGACACCAAATTTTTTTAGAGCCGGAAGGCTACAATTCCAATATCGTTTATGTAAATGGATTTTCGTCCAGTCTACCGTTAGATATTCAGGAAGAGGCTTTACAGACAATATCAGGGCTAGAAAACGCAAAAATAATCCGCCCAGGATATGCAGTTGAATATGATTATTTCCCTCCCTATCAGCTAAAATTTTCGCTTGAATCAAAAATTGTCGAAAATCTATTTTTTGCCGGACAAATTAACGGAACTTCAGGATATGAAGAGGCTGCAGCACAAGGACTGATAGCCGGAATTAACGCAGTACAAAAACTAAATTTCAAAGATCCTTTTATTCTTTTACGTTCAGAAGCATATATTGGAGTACTTATTGATGATTTGATTAATAAAGGGACGGATGAGCCTTATCGGATGTTCACCTCCCGTGCGGAACACCGCTTGATATTAAGGCAGGATAATGCTGACAGAAGATTAATGAAATATGGCTATAATTTTGGTTTATTACCTGAAAAAGTATACAATGATCTTATTGTTTATGAGAGGATTATTAATGAAATAATTGAACAATTTGCGAGAGAATCAGTTTCTCCAATCGAAATAAATAATTATCTGGCCTCCATAGGTGAAAACGATATAACTCAAAAAGTAACTATATCACACATTTTAAAAAGAGTAAAGACTAAATCCTTTGATATTTTTAATGAGAGCATAACAAAATTCACGCTTCCGGACTCAATATCTGATAGGACAAGAAATAATATTTTTCAACAAGTTGATATTGCGATTAAATACGAAGGATATATAAACAGACAAATAGAGCAAGTAAAGAAATTTGAAAAATTTGAATATTTAGAGATTCCGGAAAGATTTGATTTTTCTTTACTTAAAGCTATTTCATCAGAAGGCAGAGAAAAATTAATTAAAATAAAACCCCAATCTATTGGGCAAGCCTCTAGAATTAGTGGCGTTACACCAGCTGATATTTCAGCATTATTAGTGTATTTGCACCGGTAGTATGTTTCACGTGAAACAGGAATAATTATGAGGAATCGAAATATTAATTGGCTAATAGACATACTTCAACACAATACAATTAGAGTTAATGACAATCAAATAAAAATTCTCGATAAGTATGTCAATCTATTGATAGAAAAGAATAAGGTTATTAATCTTATCTCAAGAAAAGATGAAGAAAATGTATGGGAAAGTCATATATTGCACTCACTTGCATTGCAGTTTTTGTTTGATTTTAAAAATATTGCGAAAATTATGGATATCGGAACGGGCGGTGGTCTACCGGGTATCCCATTGAAAATTTTTAATGAAAATATTAGTTTAGATTTAGTTGACTCCATTGAAAAAAAGATTAATGCGGTAAAAATGTTTATTGAGCAACTAGAATTAAAAAATACAAGAGCCTTATGTTCAAGAGTTGAAAATTTAGGCATGAATTATTCCGGAAAATATGATCTGATTATTTGTCGGGCAGTTGCCCCCTTAAAGAACCTAATAAATTGGTCAAAGCCTTTGCTTAAAAAAAATAAAAAATTTGAGAACTTCTCAGACGGTACGCCACCAATTTCAATATTTCCGGGAACCCTCCTTGCTATGAAGGGAGGAAATTTGGACAATGAAATAAAAGAGGCAAAGGGTTATAAAAACATCCGAGTTGTAGATATAAACATCAACGGCTACACATCCAATTTATTACAAGATAAAAAAGTTGTGATTATAAACTTTTGAATAACAAAAATGAGTGAAATTTGAAAAAGTATAATAATGTTTTTGAACAGTTAGGATTATTAACAACAGAAAAAAGAAATAACGCTTCTGCTAATATCGATAAATTCTCGACCAAAAAAATTCTTGAGGTTATTAATGATGAAGATCAAAAAGTGGCGAAGTTTGTAAAAAAAGAAATCAAATACATATCCCAAGCAACTGAGTTAGTAATTAAAGCTTTCATGAACGGTGGGCGATTAATTTATATCGGCGCCGGAACCAGCGGCAGACTTGGGGTATTAGATGCCTCAGAAATTCCTCCTACGTTCGGTACCTCAGTCGATCTGGTGCGGGCAGTAATTGCGGGTGGAAAAAAAGCTGTGTTTCGTTCGCAAGAAGGGGCTGAAGATAAAGGATTCGAGGCAGAAAAAGAATTAATAAAATTACAAATCACTAAAAACGACGTTGTTTGCGGAATCGCCGCGAGTCTCAGAACGCCGTTTGTAATTACGGCATTAAAATTTGCAAAAGCAAATAAATGTAAAACCGTTATTGTTACAACCAATCCTCGGAAAATATTTCATAGTAGCCCTTTCAATGAATTGAAAAATTTTATTGACGTTGCAATCTGTGTTGACGTCGGGCCGGAAATAATCATGGGATCTACTCGGATGAAATCCGGAACCGCTCAGAAGTTAGTTTTGAACATGATTACCACAACAGCCATGATCCGACTTGGTAAAGTTTTTGGGAATATGATGGTCGATTTGAAAATGAACAGCAGCAAACTAATAGAGAGAGCAAAAAGAGTTATAATGATCGTCACCGGTGTTGAATATTATGAGGCTGAAAAATTTTTAAATGAAGCAGACGGCCATGTAAAAACGGCGATCGTTATGATTATTAAAGGTATTAGTAAAGAGGAAGCCCAAATTAGATTGCAAAAGGGGATGGGATTTGTCAGAAAAGCTATTGATTATTAATGACATGGATATATATCCGCCATTCAATGGATTTCCTAAGGAAGGGCTGAAATTCCTAAAGAATCTCAAAAATAATAATAATCGAGATTGGTTTATTGCAAATAAATCTACTTACGAGGATTTTGTAAAACTGCCAATGCAATCACTTATTGTAAGTATAAATCCGCTCTTGAAAGCATTCGCTCCAGAGATATTAGCCGATCCAAAGAAATCGATGTTTAGAATATATCGAGATACACGATTCAGTAACGACAAAACTCCTTATAAAACACACGCAGCAGCTACTTTTCAGCACTCAAAGAACTGGAAAGAAAGTGCAGGATTTTATTTGCATATTGAACCCGCTGAAGTTTTTCTGGGCGGAGGGATGTACATGCCTTCTGGTGATCAATTAAAAAAAATAAGAAATAATATTTCAGTAAAATACGACGACCTTTTTATAATTATAAACGCGAGAAAATTTAAATTGTTATTTGGAGATATACACGGCTATAAACTAAGTCGAGTACCATCCGGTTTTGAAAAGGACCATCCCGCAGCTGAGTTTCTGAAAATGAAGCAATATTTTATTTCCCATTCGTTGCCCCTTAAAATGTGTTATAAAAAAGATTTTCCAATAAAGGCGGCTGAAATTTTTAAAGAAATGAATCCATTGGTAAAATTTTTAAATAAGGCAATTTTTTAAATTGTTAATGAATTCTGACAGCGCCAAATTTATCTTTTAATGCGCCTATTATCGGATGATCCTCGGTGTTATGCGATTCAGGGGAATTTGATTTTGTATTCGAGCCGATATCAATATCCGAAATAATAGTTTCAATCCTAAGTTTACCACCATAAACAGCCTGGGCTAATTCAGTTATATAATTTCGGTTTTTATGTATCATCTCCGAGTAAAATTCATTCGGGCAAGCTAATTTTAAGAAACCATTTGAAATATCTATAATATTGATAAGATTCATTGAAGAACCTAGTGATACTCGTTCCTGTGTGATTTTATTTATTAAAACACACCATTTTTGTCGCGCCTCTTTAATGTCAAAACACAATTGGTTTTGAGGTGATATAGATGGAATTTCTTCCTTCACCGGAATACTTTTAGAATAGAATCCTGTATACTTCAAAGATGGCTTCTTGATATTTTGTTTTTCAGTTCCGGATTGGAACAAATTATTGGAAGAAATGGAGTTAGTATTTATTTCCATACCTGGGGGAGTCGCTTTTACTTTTCCTTCAACTTTTATTTCACGATGGGTATCGGCTCCGGTATTATTCAACTTTTTTTTTAAATCATCAATATTATCCAGTAACTCCGTGATTTGAATTGATTTATCAAGTTTAATCATTTGCAAAATCGCGATTTCTAATTTAAATCGTGGGTGCTGACTCCATTTTATACTGTTCTCTGTATCAGTGATTATATTTATTAAACGTAAAATATCGTTTTCTGAAAAATCAGATGCTTCGGACTCATATCTTTTTTTATACACTTCTGAAGTTTCTATTAAGCTTGAACTTTTAGTAGTTATTGTGATAAGAAGATTCCGTAAATGTTCGTTCAATCCTGAAAGATATTCTTTAATATCATAACCGCGGCTTGCTATCTCGTCCACCAGTAAAATACCGCTTTTTGCGTCTTTCGCCTTAATAACATCTGTGGTCTTGAAATATATTTCCTCATCCACAAGGTTTAAGGCTTCGATTATTTTTTTTGCATTTATATCTTTTCCGCAATATGAAACTACCTGATCGAAAACACTCTGTGCATCTCTCATCGAGCCATCCCCTTTTTTGGCAATCAATATCAGAGCATCGCTATCGATTAAAATATTTTCTGATTCTGCTATTATTTTCAACTGATGTATAATCTCTTCTAGTCCGATCCTCCTGAAATCATATCTCTGGCAGCGGGACAATATCGTTGGTGGAACTTTGTGGTTCTCGGTGGTTGCAAAAATAAATACTACATGACGAGGCGGCTCTTCGAGTGTTTTTAAAAGTGCATTGAATGCCTCTTTAGTAAGCATATGAACTTCGTCAATTACATAAACCTTATACTTATTCCTCGTTGGGACATATTTTACCGATTCCCGAAGGTTCCTGATTTCATCAATTCCGCGATTTGATGCGCCGTCAATTTCAAATACATCTAAACTTCTCCCTTCTGTTATTTCTTTACAAATTTCACACTCATTATCGGGATTATGGTCAACAGGGTTCAGGCAATTAATCGCCTTTGCAAGTATTCGCGCGGTTGTAGTTTTACCTACACCTCTCGGACCACTAAAGAGATAAGCGTGCGATAAGCGGTTAGATGCGATAGCGTTTCTTAATGTTGTTGTGATGTGAGCCTGTCCGATCACATCCTCAAATAACATCGGACGCCATTTTCGAGCCGTAACAAGATAATTCATTATTTACCAATCCTCGATGTGATATACGCTTTAAGGTAAAATATTATTTTTTTAATATCAATAATTTTTTATTTTTTTTTAATTTTTTTTGAAAACAAAAGGAATTGCTTCTTCTATTTTTTTTATAGGAACAATCCTTAATTTCTCTTTTACTTTTTCATTAATTTCCAATAAATCTTTCTCATTTTCGGAAGGGATTAAAACCGTTTTGATACCGCTTCTTTTTGCGGCAAGGAGTTTTTCGTTTAATCCGCCAACGGGTAAAACATTTCCGCGCAGAGTAATTTCACCTGTCATTGCAACATCGCTTGCCGCCGGACGATTTCCCGCCGCCGACAATATTGCCATTGCCATAGTTATACCGGCGGAAGGGCCATCTTTCGGTATCGCCCCTTCAGGCAAGTGAATATGAATTTCCTTTCCTTTATAAAAATCTTCCGGAATATCCATCATCTTCGCATTCGATCTGATATATGAAAGTGCCGCTTGTGCAGATTCTTTCATAACTTCACCGAGCTTTCCTGTAAGAGTAAGCTTTTCAGCTCCGGGCATAATTGTCGCATCCACATTTAATATATCCCCGCCGACGCTTGTCCATGCTAAACCGACAACCGAACCAATCCGTTTTTCTGTAACTGCTTTCTTTTCACGGAATTTAGGAACTCCAAGATACTCCTCAACTTTCTTTTCATCAATTAATAATGGAGTATGTTTTATTTTCTTGCTGTTTTCTTTTTGTGATTTCAGTACTGTTTCTTTCGCAGTTTTTCGAAGCACCGAGGCAATCTCTCTCTCAACATTCCGAACTCCCGCTTCACGGGTGTATTCTCTGATTATTTTGGTGATTGCTTTATCTGAAAATTTAACGTGTTCGTTTTTCAGTCCATGTTCTTTCATCTGTTTCGTTAGAAGATGCCGCTTCACAATCTCCCGTTTATCGAACTCAAGATATCCGGGCAACTCGATTATTTCCATTCGGTCTTGCAGCGGTAAAGGGATATTATATTGAACATTAGCCGTGGTTATGAACATCACTTTCGAAAGATCATAATCAATATCAAGATAATGATCGTTGAATGTCGCATTCTGTTCAGGATCAAGAACCTCCAGCAGTGCTGCCGACGGATCACCGCGGAAGTCCATACTCATTTTATCAACCTCATCCATTAAAATTACGGGATTTATTACACCTGCTTTCTTCATCGATTGTATGATTTTGCCGGGCATCGACCCAATATAAGTTCTTCGATGACCTCGGATTTCAGCTTCATCACGAACCCCGCCCAGTGAAAGGCGTACAAACTTTCTTCCGATAGCCCTTGCGATAGATTTCCCTAATGAAGTTTTTCCTACTCCCGGAGGACCGACAAAACATAGTATTTGTCCCCGCATCTCTTTTACGAGATTCAGTACTGCGATATGTTCTAGAATTCTGGTTTTTGGCTTTTCCAAACCGTAATGATCTTCGTTAAGAATGTTTTCAACATGCTGAATATTTAATTTATCTTCAGTTTTTTTGTGCCAGGGTACATTTATCATCCAATCGAGGTAATTTCGGATAACTGTCGATTCGGGAGACTGAGGCGGAGTTTTCTTAAGTTTATTGAATTCTTCCATCGCCTTATTCAATGTCTCTTCCGGCATTTTCGCTTCTTCAATCTGTTGTTTTAACTTTAACTGGTCGGGTGAAACATCTTCTTCACCAAGTTCATCCTGAAGTATACGTATTTGTTCCTGTATAAAATATTTCTTTTGAGTTTTTTGTATGCTGTCGTGAACCTTTGAATCGATATCGCGACCAATTTTTAAAATATCAATCTCGGAATTAAGAATTTTTATTACTTCGTAGTATTGTTCTCGCAATACAGATTGTTGGAGAATTCTTTGTTTTGTTTCAACGTTTTGCGTGATGTTCGCAGCTATGTAATAAAGTTTTCGTGAGGGGTCTTTTATGTTTTCGAAGGCAACGATCACTTCGCTGGGGATATTGCGGTTCAGGTGTATGTATTCCGAAAATAAGCTTGCGGAGTGCCTTACAAGGGCATCAATTTCAGTGCTTAATTCGACATTGGGAATGATAATCCTGATTTTGGCTTCGAGAAAATTTTTATTCGGAACAAATTCTTCAATAACAGCTTGCGAAACTCCATCGACTAAAATTTTCATTAAACCGTTCGGAAGTTTTAATAATTGAATTATTTTGGCAAGTGTTCCTTCGTGATATATGTCGGCTTCTTTTGGTTCGTCCGTTATGGCGCTTTTTTGAGCTGCAAGAAAAATATATTTATTTCGCTCGATAGCTTCGTTCGCTGCTTTTAAAGATGATTCACGCCCTACCAAAACCGGAAATATCATATGCGGAAAAATAACTACATCCCGTAATGGTAAAACCGGCAGCAGGTTTGGTATTATATCGGATTCTTCTTTTTCTGAAAATTTTCTTTCTGTGTTCATTTTTCCCGTAAGACGTTAGAGGTTTTTGTTAAGATATTTGCTTTGCTTTTGGAAATATAAGAATTATTGAGTTTATAAACAATTTTAAAAAACACATTTGAATTTTTGATTTTTAATATTAAATATTTTTTATCCTCGCGGATGAAAAGTTTTGTGAACCTCTTTTAAGTATTCTCTATCGATGTGAGTGTAAATTTCAGTCGTTGAAATATCCGAATGCCCGAGCATTTCCTGAACGGCTCGCAAATCTGCCCCCCCTTCAAGTAAATGAGTTGCAAACGAATGACGGAAGGTATGCGGATGAACAGATTTATCAGGACATCCTTGCTTTGCATATTTATCTACTATATTCCATATTGACATTCGGGTTAATGGTCTGCCGTGGGCATTTAAAAAAACAACATCCTGCGAGCGAGGAATCCGTTTTATCCCCGATAAACTTTTCGGGTTTATTAATATAATTCTGACTTCAGATTGATATTTTTTTATCCAGTGTAGCGCCGACTTTCCAATCGGTATGATCCTCTCCTTTGAACCTTTCCCGAAAAGGCGGACTATGCCCGATTCAAAACCCAGATCGTTTTGCTTTAAACCTGTAAGTTCTGATACTCGCATACCGGTTGCATATAGAGTTTCAAGAATCGCCTTGTCTCTTATCCCGAGCGGGAGGGAAGTGTTTGGCTGCTTTAAAATTTCCTCAATTTCCTCAATATTAAGCACTTCCGGTAAGTTTTTGGGAAGTTTTGGAGTGGAGACATTTTCAGTCGGATCGTTTCTTGTTATTCTATCACCTATTAAAAATTTGTGGAAACTTTTTATTGCTGAAATATTTTGTGAAATACTTTTCGGAGAGAGTAACAATTTTGCCAGTGATTTAATAAAATCGCCTACGATTTCGGCAGGCACATTTTCAAAATTATCGATATGTTTGGATTCTAAAAAATTGATGTATCTTGCAATGTTATGCTTGTATGAAGCGATAGTGTTATCGGAAACATTTTTTTCGAGCGCTAGGAAGTGAAGATAAGCTCTGACATGTTCGTGCATGATTTCTTTTATATCTGATTAGTCTCTTTGTTGTCCGGTTCACCGGAATTTGTCGGCTTAGTCTTTTGTTCTTCGACGTAAGAAATATCTTTTTCCGTAATATCGGTTTTATTTTGTTCGGGATATTTTATTCGCTGATGATATATTCCTATCAAAATTTTTAAAAAAGCCTGCTTGATTTTCGTTAAATCCCTTAATGTCAGTTCACATTCATCCAATTGCCCGTCCATAAATCTGTCCTTTATGCGCTCATCAATTACGGCTTCAATTTTTTGAGGGGTAGGAACTTCAATTGTTCTCGTGACGGCTTCGACAACATCGGCAAGCATTACAATTCCGGCTTCTTTCGATTGCGGCTTAGGTCCCGGATAACGATAATCTTCTTCTCTCACTTCAGTTTTTGTTTTACGAGCCACTGCTTGCTTTAATGCTTTATCGTAAAAAAATGATATCCTTGTGGTTCCATGATGCTGGGGAATGAAATCTATTACTACCTCGGGCAGTTTATATTCTCGCGCAAGGTCAATTCCTTCCTTCACGTGTGAGATAATAACGAGCGAACTCATACGGGTTGTGAGCCGCTGATGGCGGCTTTTCTTTTCGGTCTCATTCTCTTTAAAATATTCCGGCTTTAATGTTTTACCTATATCGTGATAATATCCGCCGATGCGCGCAAGCGTTGAATTGGCTTTGATTGAATCGGCTGCGGCTTCGGCAAGGTTGCTTATTACTACACTGTGATGATATGTTCCGGGAGCTTTTTCTCTCAACAACCTCAGCAGCGGATGATTCTGGTCTGAAAGCTCTAAAAGCGTCAAATCTGTGGTAATTTTGAATGCTTTCTCAAAAAATATTAAAAGTCCATACGTGAGTACGGGCGAAAAAACTGCATTCCCAAAAGCGAATAAAGAGCTGTGTAATATATCCGAAATACTTCCGCCTCTTTCAAGGTTAAGGGCGCAAATAGACAATACATAACCGACAAAGATAAATATCAATGACCTGAATATTTGTGTTCGATGTTTGATATCTCGTACGGTATATGCAGCCAATGCGCCTGCGATCAATGAAGCGAATGCTATCTCGTAATCGTTACCCCGAATCGCAGCAAGCAGAAATGCCATAACAACCGTTCCATAAAACGCGACTCGTGAATCAAAAATTATTGTCAGCAACATTGCAGAGGCGGGCAGGAATATCAAGAACTGAAGAGGTGCATCGACCTCAATTCTTAATGAAAGATACGCGAAGAATGCTTGCATTAAAATTAATACCGCGATTAATGAAAGTTTCGTATTATCGTGAAATATTTTCTTCCTGAACAGGAAAAGGTAAATAGAATAGAGCGCAAGTATTAGTGCCGTATGAAAAAGGATTCCTATTTCTCTTATTATTGTGGCTCCATCGCTGCCAGTCATTTTTTTTACTTGATAATATGAATCAAGCTTTAACTTTGCATCATAAGTTACGCGGTCGTGTTTGCTGACAATTCTCTCATTTTCTTTTACAAAACCGACTGACCGCGGAATATTTTCTTTTGCAGCTTCGACAAGTTTATCCGTTTCAATTTTACTGAAGATTATATTCGGCTGCAGGAACGGTATAAGTATTTTTACTGACAAATTAGAGATGCCGTTTTCACCGAAACGGTCATAAATGTTTTTTTGCAGAGTCTTTGCGGCGCTGTCAATATCGTAATAATTATAGACGGGGACTATTGTTTCTAAAGCACCTTTCCTAATCGCAATTTTATCCCTATCAATCTGACCGTATGTCATATCGAGGATACCTTTGCCTGCGATGCCCTGAAAAATATTGGTTAATACAAAATGCCAATCAGCAAAATTTGCAATCGATTTTAGTGTTTCAAAATCTTGAGCTGTTATTTTTCCAGGCAACTGCTGTGACAAATTAGACAACAGGAGAGAGTCTTCCGAAGTAAAATTCTTTTTTCGTTTCCTTTGTAACGCTATAATTTCATTTAAAAGGTGGAAATTCGATTTGAGGTTTTCAATTTGCAAAAGGAGAAATTTATCATCCGAATGAAATACTTTATAGACAGCTAAAGCTGCATCCGATTTCTCTTTTTCATACTGCGCTTCATCTTTAAGGATAGGATAATCGAATGGGGATATCAGGTCTTTGTCTGTCCATACAGTACCAACTTTGTAGTCGTATTGGAGGAGCTTTTCCGACGGATACATCAAGGATATTAAAGCTATAAGCGCAAGGGCTATCGCTATCTTGATAATCAGGTTATCTTTGATTTTATCCTGACGAAATGCGTAGGTTTTTGATGTGTTTTTAGGTAAAAATGCCATATTAAGTAGTAAAATATGAGAATAAAAAGCATTATAATCAAGATTTTGTTTTATCGGGAAAATAGTATTAATTTTTGTTAGTGACATTAAACATATAACCAAACACGAAGTGAACGAATAACTTGAGCAACTCGGTAAACCGAAGAGGTATTCAACGTAGCGTTCTTTGTCACGAAGTGATGCCTTTCCAAAGGAATCCTTTGGATCGGCACGAGAGATTGTTTCTCGCGAAGCACGCAACGGACGCGAAGGAATGAACCATGACTGAGAATGAAATATCTAAAATTATCCTTGATTGCTGTTTCAAAATCCATCGCGAGCTTGGACCCGGATTACTCGAATCGGTTTACGAAGAAGTATTATCGCATGAGCTAACTAAACAAGGATTGAGATGTGTAAGGCAAGTACCGATACCGGTAGTTTATGAGACTGTTAAGATGGAAATCGGTTTTCGTGCAGATATTATAGTTGAACGCAAGGTTATCATTGAATTGAAATCAATCGAGGCGGTTCTACCCGTTCACAAGAAACAACTGCTCACTTATTTAAGAGTAAGCGGATTGAAACTTGGTCTTCTGATAAATTTCAATGAAGAATTGTTGAAAGATGGTTTGACAAGAATTGTAAACAACCTTTAGCTTGGCGTTCTTTGCGTCCTTTGCGAGAAATTGTTTCTCGCGAAGCTCGCAAAGGTCACAAAGGAATAAGACT
>CAYTID010000044.1:0-18661 GCA_964437735.1 uncultured Ignavibacteriaceae bacterium
CCCAAGAATTAATCAATTTCACTATTTTTAACACGGAATTGTAACACATCTGACAACCTGAGCATTTATCTTTTGGCATATCTCAAAAATGGGATGGGAGAAAGTGGCGGAGTAAATTTATCTTCCGATGATTAACCGGTCGGCAAGATAGCGAGGCAGTTTTGCTTCTATGATTTTTTTTACAGCGGATTCAACATCATATTCACTCCGGATGTTTTCATAATTCAAAGTTTCAGTATCAATTATTCCGAAACTTAACCGGCTGTCCCTGTCGCGGGGTTGTCCAACGCTTCCGACGTTGATGATATATTTTTTATCGGGTTTTAACCGGAATGATTTTGATGAGTTATGTGTGCGATACTCGCTGTAATCTTCCGGGTATATTTCAGCGATATGAGAATGACCAACAAAACAAATGTTTTTTGTTGAATGTTTAAAATTCAAAGATGCATCCTCGTATGAAACGATATAATGCCATTCCGATGGCTCAAAGGGGGTCGAGTGGAGAAACTGAAATCCATTGAATTCATGCGTAATGGGTAGATTTTTAATCTTACCCTGTTCTGTCTGGCTCAAAATCCTGTGTGTCCATTCTGCAGCCGCACGTGCGTAAGGATTAAAATAATCGGTGAATGCCAGATTGGTAGCGGCTTGGTCATGATTTCCCATTATAATATTTGAACAATTAGCAAAAGCCAGCTCAAGGCAATCTTTCGGATTAGCGCCGTATCCAACAATATCGCCGAGACAAATAATGTTATCTACTTTTTTATTTTTAATTAGCTCAAGCGCTTTAGTAAAAGCTTCGAGGTTTGAATGTATGTCGGATACTATTGCTATGCGCATGACGGATTCCCGCTTGTTATAATTAATTTCCTTAATATTTTCAGATTCATTTTATCTTCATCCATTTCAGGTCCTTTGGGTGTTTCCAGAATCTTAGGGATTTTGGCTAATCTCTTGTCTTGCATTATAAATCTAAATGTCTCTATACCCAGAGTACCTTTACCGATATGTTCGTGTCTGTCGACACGGGAGCCGAGTTCTTTTTTTGAATCGTTGCAGTGTATCGCTGCTAATTTTTTTATTCCGATTATATTATAAAAATCTTTCATTGTTTTTTTGTAACCTGTTTCAGTACTGATGTCATAGCCGGCAGCGAAGATGTGTGCTGTGTCGATACAAACTCCCATCCTCTCCGGGCATTCGGTGTGATTAATAATCTCTGCCAATTGTTCAAACTTGTATCCGATTGAGGATCCTTGTCCTGCTGTAGTTTCCAACACGCTTTTGACTTTATAATTTTGGGTTTGTTCATGGACGCGGTTTAAAGATTCGACAATCATTTTTATCCCGGTCTTTTCACCGGCTCCGGTATGTGCGCCAGGATGAAATATCAGGAACGGAATTCCGAGAAGTTCGCAACGTTGTAGCTCATCTTTAAATGCTAACAGGGATTTTTTGAGTATGTCTTTGTTTGACGCACAGAGATTTATCAGATATGCTGTGTGGGCGGCAACCGATTTGATATTATATTTTCTCTGTGCGGTTCTAAAAAGCTGCACCTCGTATTCAGTCAGCGGCTTTGCGTTCCATTGATTGTTGTTCTTAGTAAATATCTGAATTGCACTACAGCCGATACTTGCGCCCCGCTCGAATGCAAGGTGAAGTCCGCCGGCAATTGACATGTGGGCGCCAATGAGAGGTGCATTAATTATGATTTTGGATTTCAAATTTATGAAATTCAAGCTTATTGTTTCTCATTTTTCTCGAACAGTGAATCGGGTAAATTCTGATTGACTGTATATTTTGTAAATGTTAAGGTTATGCTTCCTGTGCGGGGTAACCGCCTGGGTCGTGATTCAGCTCCGGGCATATCAGGGATATCAATGTCTCCCCCTGATATGTTGTCTAAAGTAACTGTTATATTTGATGGAAGGTAGTACATTTTTTCTATCCATCCGTAATCGAATGTTACTGTAACCGACTTTCCTCCAAATGATTCCGTCTCAATTTTTTTGATTACTCTGTTTTTAGTTTCGATCCAAAGATAAAAGTTACGTAATGAAATGTCCTTCAAACTCAATTGTTTTTCAAGGTTTTGTAATTCCATTTTTATTTTATAAGCGGAAATTTCTCCTATTGTATCAAGTTTAATTATTTCAGCATCATATTTTTCCGGACTTAATTGAGAAGGAATAAATCCGAATCCGGCGCGGGGAATCATCGCAAAACCTTCTGCTTCAAGATGCAATTTATTTGGCTGCTTAAAATATATTTTCACTTTTCTTCGCGGAATACGGAGCCGCTCCATTTCAATCGAAGCCAATACCTCAGCAGTATAGTCGTTTATTTTTTTGAAATTATCTTCTACGCTTTTAAGCAATTCTTCGGCAGATGGTTGAGAGTATATGCTTTCGATAAAAATGCAAAATAAAAAAAGTGTCAACCATTTCATGATAAAATATCTTTCTTATTAAAAATATAAAGTGTTAAAGTAAAAAATCCGGCCGAATATGCGATTAAATAAGCTGCCCAATCAAACATCTGGCGTAAGTTAATCGGATCGTCAAACGCTTTCATCCATATTGTGAAATAGGTTGTCAATAAATAAGGTTTCAAAGTTTTAAAAAAATCTACAGGAAGTTCTCCGATAATCAGAAAAACAATAATTATTGCCATTGTGCCGATGATTGGACCAATTGCATTTTCGACAAAGGAGGAGAACAAAAATGCGAGTGAAGCCACAGTACACATAGCAATTATTGCACCCGCATAAGCCAGCAGGAAACGCCACCAGAGTTCATTGGCGGGAATCAAAAGTAATCCTTCACGGAAAATAATTAAATCGCCGACACCGAAAAACAAAAGCCCGAGTCCAACGCTTAACACCGCCAAAAATAAAACAATCAGCTTTGTATAAAATATTGTTGAAATATATTTTATTATTAAAAGAGTTGTTCTGTTTACCGGACGTGTGAGCAAAATGCGGTATGTCCCCGAAGTCGCTTCTCCCGCAAGAATATCTCCGGCTACCAGAGTGATCAGAAATGGAATGTGTATAAATAGGCTGTTCATAATTAAATAACTAATAAACCAGCCGTTGAATAAATTTCCTACGATAAGAAATTCTTCTCTAAATTGCCGGGTCATTCCTTTTGTAAAATCGGCGCCACTCAGATACAACGCTATTATGATTAGCGGAATGATCACACCAAGAGCTATAAAACCGATATATGTCCGCCATTTTGTAAAAATTTTGTGTATCTCGAGCATGAGAAGATTAATCATGGAGCACCTCCGGAATCTGCCATTTCTGTCATCTCAATGAAATAATCCTCGAGCGAACGATGCGGCGTAAGCGCGCTGACTTTAATATTGTTTTTTACAAGCTCTGAATTAATTTCGGAAAAATTCCGGGAGTTCGTATAAACATTAATAACATTATTTTGAACAGTGGTTTTATTCACGAATGAAAGAGATTTGATTATCTGCCAGGCTTGCTCTATCGGTTCGGCATGAATTTGCACATATTGTTCGGAACTGTCCAGAAGCTGCTGTACGCTTCCCTGTACTACAAGTTTTCCATTGTTAATTATTGCCATTCGATTTGCAACTTGTTCGATTTCGTTTAAGAGATGAGAAGAAAGAAATATTGTCATATTATGATCTTTGGAAAAACTTCTGATTAATTCCCGTATTTCTTTCATACCCTGCGGATCAAGTCCCGTTGTCGGTTCGTCAAGAATGATCACCTCTGGTTTATTCAGAAGAGCTTGAGCAATTCCGAGTCGCTGCTTCATTCCGTGTGAGTATGTTTTAACTTTATCGTTCATTCTGTTACGAAGCTTTACGATTTCCAAAACTTCTTCAATACGCCTACTATTGATTTTCCCGTATAAAGATCCGATAAATTTTAAATTATCGTACGCTGTAAGATGTTGATAAAAATCAGGTTTTTCCACAAGTCCGCCAATGCGGCTCAGTATATCCTTGCGGTGATGATTCAGAGATTTTCCGAAAACAGATACCGTTCCTTTTGTCGGGTGAATCAATGAAAGCATCATCCTGATGGTTGTACTTTTTCCGGCTCCGTTCGGACCCAAAAAACCGAAAACATCTCCCCGGAAGACTTTAATATTCAAGTCTGAAACGGCAAATCTTTTTTTAAAACGTTTTGAGATATTGTGAGTTTGCAGAATTATTTCGTTCATAAAAGTGCGGTTTTTTCAATCATCAGTTTTGTGCTTGGAACCTTCAAATTATTATCAATCGTAATATAAAAACAATTATTATTATTTGCATTCTTGCTTATCAAAAACATTTTGACTAATATTTACTAACTAAAATTGAATATGACTCAGGAAGTGCACATACTCGGGGAGCTTGTTTTAATTCTCGCTCTGATAATTGCTGTAATCCCGTTATTTAAGAAAATCCATGCCCCGCCTTTAGTCGGATTTCTTATTAGCGGATTAATTATCGGTCCTTACGGAATAGGATTGATCGAAAATATTGAAGCAGTCAATATTCTCGCAGAAGTAGGTGTTGTGCTGCTTTTATTTACAATCGGACTTGAATTTTCATTAGCAAGATTAAAAAGAATCAAGTCGATAGTCTTGCTCGGTGGAGGATTACAAGTTTTAATTACTGCTGCAGTCGTAACAATATTGACTTTAGTTTTGGGATTCGAAATCAATCAATCAATCTTTATCGGTTTTCTGATATCTTTAAGCAGCACGGCAATCGTGATGAAGATATTAGCCGATAAAGAAGAAACTGATTCGCCTCACGGTAAAATATCGCTCGGGATTTTACTTTTTCAAGATTTGTGTATAGTTCCGATGATGCTTTTAATTCCGGTTCTCTCCGCTTCTGCCGAAACAACTGTTTATGAAATTGTTACGCGTTTAATTATTGCGGTTGCTGCCGTCGGATTTATTATTATAGCGGCAATTTACTTAATGCCTAAACTGATTGAATACCTTGTGAAGGGAAAAAGTCGCGAATTATTCGTTCTCGGAGTGGTTTTTATAAGTCTGGGAACGGCTTTAATTACTTCTTATGCCGGATTATCTCTCGCTCTCGGTGCTTTTATTGCAGGATTGATTTTATCGGAATCTGAATATTCACATGAAATCGTTGGCGCTGCTTTACCATTCCGCGACGCATTAAGTAGTCTGTTTTTTCTCTCAATCGGAATGCTGCTAAATATGGGGTTTGTTGCTGAATCGTATTTAACAATCGGATTCCTGACATTCGTTTTTATCATTATAAAATTTACCGTGATTGTTTTTGTTGTTCTGAATCTCACGTTTCCAATCAGAACTGCAATCATTGTTGGATTCGGATTATCTCAAATCGGTGAATTCTCATTTATACTGGCTCTCGCGGGTATGAAGGCAGGACTTATCGATGAAAATATCTATCAATTGTTTTTGGGATCCACGATTTTTACTATGATGATCAGCCCGCTGTTAATTCAGCTTTCTCCGGCTGCAGGTGATAAGCTGCAAAAATATATGCCCATCAGTTTTACGTCAAAGTTAATGACACGATTAGTAAGCAAAGAAATCCATGCGGAACCTGATTCGGGAAATCTAAAGAACCATGTAATAATTGTGGGATTCGGATTAAACGGGAAAAATCTTGTTACTGTTTTAAGAGAAACAGGCATACAGTATATTTTGGTTGATCTGGATGGAGAGACTTTTTTAGAAGCCAAGCAAAGAGGGGAGAACATCATATTCGGAGATGCGACGCGTGAGGATATTTTAAAAAGATTGAACATCAATACTGCGCGAGTTTTTGTAATTGTTGTATCTGATCCTGATTCCATCAAAAGAATTTTGAAAATGGCAAGAAAAATAAATACCGATATTTATATAATTGTCAGAACACGTTATACAACCGAGATTGAAGATTTGTATAAATTAGGTGCCGATCAGGTAATTTCAGAAGATTTTGAAACTTCGATAGAGATTTTTACTCGTGTGCTTCGTCAGTATCATTTACCGCGGAACATAATTGCTGCACAGGTAGATTTGATAAGAAGGGAAGGGTACGGTATGTTTCGCGGATTACGGATACCGGATGCAACTATGGATCAGCTAACCGAAATACTTGCCGCCGGAACGACAGATACATTTTTAGTTTTGAACGAATCACCAGCTTGCGGAAAAACATTAGCCGATTTAAATATCCGTTATCTTTCGGGTAGCACCGTAATTGCAATTGTCCGGGACAATAAGCCTACAACAAATCCCCCAGGTGATTTTCTTATCGAATCAGGAGATGTCTTAGTTTTGTTAGGAACACACGCTGAAATAGATAAAGCATTCGAGCTTTTAAGTCCGCAAAGGATTGAGGAAGAGTAATTCAATTATCAATCTGCCTGATGTGGATCAGTTATCAATAGGTTTTTTATAAAATCTTGTTTTCTAAGTATTTGTTTTAGATAAAAATTGGGACAAAGTAGATAATGAAAAATTTTATTCATATCGATTCACTCGATATTCCGGAACTGCAGCCTTACAGGACGCTGCGAAGAGCGGTTGAACATGTCAAGCAGGGAATATTTGTTGCTGAAGGTGAAAAAGTAGTAAAAAGATTACTTAAAAGTGATTTAAAAATAATATCACTGCTACTGACTGAAAAATGGTTGTCGGAAATCAGCGACTTAATCGAATCAAAACCATTTGACGATGTAAAAATTTTTACTGCTGAGAAGAGACTACTCGATACCATAGTTGGATTTGGACTCCATCAAGGTATCATGGCTGTCGGGAAAATCCCTATAGCGCCGTCAATTTCTGAAATAACCCAAAAATACAACCCTCCGTATTTTTTTGTCGCAGTGGATGGTTTGACTAATTCTGATAACCTCGGTGTGATTGTTCGTAATTGTGCGGCATTCGGAGTTTCAGCTTTAATTGTCGGTGAAACCTCCAGCAGTCCGTTTCTCCGCCGCTCGGTTCGTATGTCAATGGGGGCTGTTTTCGAGCTGCCCGCCATTCATACCAAAAATTTAAGCGACACTCTGAAAGAATTGTCAGATAAATTTAATGTCAGATGTATTGCTGCAGATGCGCATAGAAACGAAATAAAAATTGAAGACACAAACTATGACGGGAATATTTGTATTGTCTTTGGAAGCGAAGGATTCGGAATAAGAAATCAGGTTCTGGATGCCTGCAGTGAATTTGTTACAATACCGAATTCCGATAGAGTTGATTCATTAAATGTGGCAAGTGCGAGTGCGATTTTTTTGTGGGAAGTGAATAGAAGGATTCAACATAGGAAGATGGATTAATGGATAAGTGGAGTGATGGAGTGATGGATTAATGGAAAAAATAAAAATGGAATATGTATGATTAAAAAAATTATTACTTTAACGATCATTTTTGTTACAATCTCTTTTGGACAAGTTCATAAAGGAGATATCATAGGAAAAATAATAAGTTCCCGGACACAAGAGCTGATTCCTTCAGTCAATATTATTGTTGTTGAAAAAACAGGGATCGGTACATCATCCGATATAGAAGGCAGATTTAAAATCGATCAGATTGAGGTCGGTACTTATAGTTTAAAAGTATCTGCGATCGGTTATACACAACAAGTTATTACAAACGTAGTAGTATCAACGGGACGGGCAACTCCTGTTACGATTAAAATGGCTGAATCAGCAGTTGAAATCGAAGGAGTGACTGCTTCGGTAAATTATTTTGCGAAAGCTCAAGAGATGAGCCCTGTAAGTGCGAATTTAATCGAAAGATCGGAAATTCTCCGCTCACCCGGAGGCATTCAAGATGTTCAGCGAGTTGCTCAAAATCTTCCGGGAGTTGCAAGCTCAACGGACAATATTAATGAACTGATTGTCCGCGGAGGCGCGCCATTCGAAAATCTGACCGTTATGGATCATATGGAAATTCCTTCTATCAATCACTATTCAAATCAATTTAATTCTGCAGGACCTATCAATATGGTCAATGCGGATATGATAGAAGACGTTCAATTTTCCACCGGCGGATTTCCGGCTCAGTATGGCGACAAAGCATCTTCAGTTATGAATCTGACTGTAAGAGAAGGCAACAGGAATAAGCCGTTCGCATCAAAAACAGCTATGAATATGGCGGGTGTAGGAACACTGTTTGAAGGGGGATTTATGGGCGGTAAAGGCTCTTATATTTTTTCAGCTCGAAACAGCTTGCTTGAAATTATAGATAAAGCATTCGGGATATCTAAGATTTCCTTAACTGCAATTCCAAAATATTGGGATGTTCAATCGAAATTGACGTACGATTTTTCGCCGAGTCAAAAGCTGAGCTTTAATATGATTTACGGCGACAGCAGAATAAACATTGCGGGGGATCCAAAGGAGAAAGATGAATTACGTAAAAATACAATTGACTCTTCAAGTGTTCAAACAATGCATCCGGTCACAAAACAATATGCCGCAGGTTTTAATTTAAGAAGTTTGTTCGGTAAAAACGGTTATTCGGTTTTCACCGTATATGCATCAGGCGCTAAAACAGATGTTGATGTCCGTGAAGATTTTACCGTCCGGACGCGTGGGACAAAGGGAGAAGTTCTTTCCCATAAAATTTTAAACAGCAGGAATATTTTTTCGAATCATTCAGACGAATCTTTTCTCGGAGCCAAATACGAAATCTTTTACAAAATCCATCCGGCACACGATTTATCTTTCGGCGCTCAAATACTTACATCGAGAAGATGGGCAAATGATGTTTATTTAGTGGCGGATACTACAAGATATTATTTTCCAACTGATACAATAATTTATACGCCTCCCTATGAATATCATCAGGAGTTTAGATTTGGCGAAGGGAATAAATTTTTTATGTATGCGAGCGATAAGTTTAAAATCGATGATAATTTAATACTCACATTAGGTTTAAGATACGATTACTTTTCGTATTCGGACAAAGGTTCTTTTTCTCCGCGAGCAAGTCTGGCATATCAGATATTGCCGCCGACAACAACTATAACTTTTGCCACAGGACAATATTATCAATTGCATCCATTTCCTTATTATGGAGATTACAGGCAGCTTGGCTTTAACAGATACCTCGACAATATGAAAGCCGATCATTATGTGCTGGGGATTGAGCATATATTCGCCCGCGGAGTAAAATTAAGTTTTGAAACTTATTACAAAAAGTATGAAAAAATTGCCGTGTCGGAAGAATTTGTTTATTCCGCCGATCCTACTTTCTGGTCGGATAAAACTTTAACCATCGGTGAACGAACGGCTTACGGAGTTGAATTCTTTTTAGAGCAGAAGCAGGTTGAGGATTATTTCGGAACTTTAAGTCTCTCGCTTTCGAAAACACAGATGAAGGATCCGAGAGTCCCGTGGCATGTTGAATCGTATCCTTCGGAATACGATTATCCCGTAATCGTGACCGCGCTTGCGGGAAGAATCGTAAAGGGAATTCGCGATTGGCTGAATAACACTCCGTTTTTCATAAAATATCCCTCTTATATTTTACCGTTATCGGATGAAATGGAAATAAGTTTTAAGTACAGATACCAGTCCGGCAGGATTTACACTCCGCAGGAATATGTAACCTGGAAGCAGAGGCGCGAAGGTGGAGTGAGCTGGTCGTCCGGTGCATGGATTTCAACGCGTAATGAAAACTCGGCACGCTTTCCCGATTACAGCCGTCTCGACTTGCAGTGGCTCAGCAGGTTTTATATGAGCGGATGGAATATCAATATTTACATGGCACTGATGAACGTAATGAACACAAAAAATGTATTTTTTAAAAATTACAGAAGCGACGGAACGGTCGAAACTGTTTACCAGTTTGCTTTCTTTCCTGTGTTTGGTTTAGAGGCGGAGTTTTGATGAGGAATAAGTATGCTGGTTGGAGGTCTAGACGATTTAATTCGATCCAATCTATTAAATATAAAGGATTTTTACAATGGTCGGTTTGAAGGTAAGGAAAAATTTGTGTATGTTCCAGAGACTATTTTTTCGATTTACTATAAAATAAATCAACAAGGATTTGAATGAAAGTTGACGACATTATTAGCTATCATGAATTGGTAGCAACTGAAAAAGCGAATCTACAAAAGGGGATGAATTATGGTGTTGGCAAAAACTATTCTGTTGTACTTATGTCAGTTCGTCCTGGGGCCCCTTATGAAGATACGATACATCCGGAAACTGGTATGCTAATTTACGAAGGGCACGATGAACATCGGACGAAAAATTGTCCTGAACCTAAAAAGGTTGATCAACCTCTAACAACACCTAGAGGTTCGTGGACAGAGAATGGAAAATTTTTTCGTGCCGCGATGGACTTTAAAAGTGGATTGCTTAAAAAACCAGAGTTAGTGAGGGTTTATGAAAAGATAGCCAGTGGAATATGGTGTTATAAAGGATTTTTTGAGTTGGAAGACGCGGAATATGTTCTAAATGGAGGACGAAAAGTATTTAAATTTTTTTTAAAACCCGTTGAGAAAAAACCACTCGGAAGAATTGAAAAATTACCTCATACAAGATTGATTCCAACATCGGTAAAAATTGAAGTTTGGCAGCGTGATAACGGACAATGTGTACTATGTAAATCAAAAGAGAATTTACATTTTGATCATGATATACCCTTTTCCAAAGGAGGAAGCAGTTTAGTAGCAAAAAATATTCGTTTACTTTGTGCACATCACAATCTAAGTAAGTCAGATAAAATCATCGCAATATTACCTTGGGTTACAAGTGGATCTATGACAATTCTAAACATTACCCAACGCTGAATCCTTTACCTCTTGCAGGTATATGAAACTTTAAAAAAGTCCCCAGTTCTTGCAGGTTATCATTATTAAACCGCCATGTAAAATTATAGTATGGAATAATAAAAACGCCATAATACGGTGTGAAACCAATGCCATAATCAGTTTTCCCGTTTTCGACGGTAAGTGTAGGACCGATCTGACAATATAAATATTCCGCGCCGATGTGGTATTTTAATCTGTTACTATTTTTGCAATGATCGACGGAGGCAACTATTCCATACATATGACCTTCCACCCATTTTGTGATACTAATTTCAGCTCCGAATGTAAATCCCCCTTTCTCACCGAATGTGTAACTGAATTTAAAGCCCGGATTTACAAAAACCGCATCGTCCGCCTGCATTTGATAATTACAAATAATTATAAGTAAAAAAAATACAGTGATAAGTTTCATAGTATTTTTCATTGTTCAATTTGAATTATGCTGTTTTCCGATTACTCTATGTTCCACATTTACCTCCGGTGATTTCTTTAATAATTCATTTAATCAAACGAAATCTATTTTGTCTTTTGTTAATGCCTTTTCGACGAAAACTGTAACTTCAGTTCTTCGTTAAATGCATCATATCCTTGTTTGTCGAACAAAACAAAACGTATCAGTATAAGATTTTTTGAATGTTGTAAAAAATCGATTGCTTCCAGTAACATTACATTCGCACACTGAAATATCGAAAATCCTCCGACACCGGTTCCGATGGCAGGAAGACTAACCGATTGTATTCCTTTTGATTCGGCTAAAAGTAAAGAATTTTTTGTAGCGAGTTTTACTTTGTTTATATCGGTGTGTAAATCCTGTCCCATCCCCGCCGCATGAATCACAAACTTTGCTTTAAGATTTCCGCCAGTGGTTAAAACTGCCTCACCGATTTCGATCGGACCCTGCGCGATTGCCTGTTTTTCAATTTCTTCGCCCCCCTTGCGTTTTATGGCACCGGCAACTCCTGTCCCCATCCATAAATAATTATTTGCCGCGTTTACGATTGCTTCCGTGTCCTGTTCTGTGATATCGCCCTGCACAATTTCAATTATATTTTTTCCGATATTAATTTTCATATTCAAATATTATTTTTTTGGAATTTTTATTTTAACTATTGTTCCTTTGCCGGGATGGCTCGCAACCTCGATTTCACCCTCATGATTGTCAATAATGTTTTTGACGATAGAAAGTCCAAGTCCTGTGTTATATTCTTTTCCGGATGTATAAAAAGGTTCGAAAATTTTGGCTTTTACTTCTTCGTTCATCCCGATACCCGTATCGCTGATTTCAAAAATTAATTTGTTATTTTCCTCGCTAATGCTAAAAGTTAATTTTCCTCCATTGGCCATGGCATCAGCAGCATTCCCGGCGATGTTATGGAGTGCCCGCATAATTTTTTCAGGGTCTAATTGGTAAATTCCTTCGCAACTGATTTTTTTATTGATAGAAATATTTTTACTATTAAAATCTTTTTCGATGAAAAATAAAACCACATCAATAAATTGACGGATATCAATTTCCTGTAGATTTGTTTCCTTATCGACGCTCGAGAATTCCAATATTCCTTTTGCCTTCGATGTAAATTGGTCAATCTGATGAATAGCGCTTTCTATTATTATAGCTATGGACTTATTATCGTCCCGGTTTTTTAATGATTGAGATATTCGGTTCAGTGTTGCTATAGGATTTTTCAAGTCGTCAATTATTGTGTGCGACAATTTTCCGAGTATAGACAACTGGTTGGATTGAATCAGTTGTTTGAGGGATAAAAATTTTTCGATTGCAATAGCAGCATGTTGTGAAAGCGCGCTGATGAATTCATGGTCGGTTTTTGTGAATGGTCCTTTTTTCTTATTAAAAAGCTGAAACACACCTATAATATTTTCGGTTCTGTTTTTTATCGGAACACAAAGCGTGGATGAGATTGCATAACCGTCGATCCGCTCTGTTTTTAGGTCAAATCTGGCATCGGATTTCGATTCTGAAATATTTATAACTTCACCGGTCAATGCCACAGTGCCTGCAATCCCGGATCCGTAAGGAAATCTGATTTCGGAATATTTTTTTTCTTCAAAAACTCTGGTCCAGATTTCTTTTTTATTTATATCGGTCAAATACAATCTGCCTCTGTCGGCATCTATGTTTTTTATTACGATATTTAACATTTGGGTTAGCATAGTATCAAGGTCAGTCGCAGAGTTTATGATTTTAACTCCCTCAATCAATTGATGTAGTCTTAAAATTCTGGAATTAGTCCACTCGCTGTAGCGGTCCATATCAGTGATGAATGTTTCATTAATAGTGCGGAGCCTGATTGCCAGTGTATTGAGTATATTAAGTGCAAATGGATTGGAATTTTTGATCAGGAAATCAAATTCATTTTTTTTCAGCAGAAGTATTTTAGAATCAGATAGAGCTGAAGCAGATGCTGAACGGGGTAATCCGTCAATCATTTCCATTTCTCCGAAGTAATCACCTTCGTGAAGAATGCCGAGTATCGATTCTGTATTATGTTTGGTATGCTTGGAAATTTTGATTTTTCCGCTTGCAATAAGATATATAGCTCCCTCTGTACTTCCGTCAAGAAAGATGGCTTGACTCGAAAGATAAGTCCTTTCGACTAAATTTTTTGAGACAATATCAATATGTGCGTCGGATACATTATTGAAGAGTGTAATTTTTTTTAAGATGTCGGCGTAATTTTGTTGTGTCTGCATAATTTATTAAATATTATTTATTATTGTGACAGCGCCTTTTGGGATTATCAGAGTACGAAAATATTGAGGTAATAAAGTTTTAGCTAATTTTAAACCTTCCTCCATTTCGCTCACATGAAACAGTCCAATTTTATTTGTCAATTCTTTATTTAGTGAAGTGAATAAAATTATATTACATTTCTCAGTTTTGCTTTTTAATGCGAGAGCTGTATGTCCGTTTAATGTATAATTATTTTTTAATCCATGTACCATTTCGATGCTTGAGTTGTATTCAAACCAATGCAGAAATGATTCGGAACCGATTCCTTCGGAACACTCAGCAACACAGAGTATCACTCCGTTAGGTTTTACTGCATTAAAAGCGTGATGTATCGATTTATGTGTTTGTATAAAAGTTATATCGTGAGGGTAACCCCCCGTACTTACAATAACTAAGTCGTATAAACGCTTTATTGATTTTTCATAAGTTATATGAACCAGTTCGGAGAGGCTTTTATGTGTTTTTATAATATCGCCGCATTGAACTGAAAGAATGTTATCCTGTTCATTCAAAATAAATCCTATATATATAGCAGGCGGGTAAAAACTTATTGCTTCAGCGATATCTTCGTAAACAGGATTACCTTCCAGAATACCATCCGAACAATTTTTATTGAATATACCCTGTTCATCTATAACTAACCGGTGGTTTGAAAATATTGTTTCTTCATGGGTTATGCCGGGTAGCAGCATTTTGGGTCCACCACTGAAGCCGGCAAAATAGTGATGCGTTACTGAGCTGATTGCGATAATACCATCATGTTCTTGTATAAGAGGATTAACCCGAACAGGAGTACCGCGCTTTGTTTTCCCGAGAAAAACCGCATCATCAGATTTTGAATTATGATTTAATACTCTGTAATGTTGAAGAATATCGGCTCCCAAAATTTTCAACTGCTCTTCTTTTGTTATGGGGGAATGTGCCCCGTTTGCAAAGAGGATCGTAATGTTCTTATCTTGAATTCCCGAATTTTTAATTAATTTCAGTAAAGAGGGGAGCAATAATTCTATTCTGGATTTGCGGGTTTTATCCGGAATGATTATCAATAATTTTTTTTTATCGCCGATATATTTGATTAATTGGGGTCTTATTAATTCATTGAATTCGTAAGCCGAAATCTCCTTGATTTGTATGTCCGATGTATCTATAATGACGGGATTTGAAAGAGAATCTGAAGGAATCGGAATTTCAGATTTCCCATATTTAACGAAGTAATTGTTTCGTATGTCCGACATCGATCCCCTGTGGTTCCTTTTATTTTTTTTGAAAATTATACAAAATGAACAGAAAAGTCAAGATTTAATGAATGAAATTACCTTTAACGGTTGCACATATGATTTAATTTTTGTATTATTTACATCATTAATAAGTTTAAGTTTGAAAAAAGTTTTGTTAATCGTAATTGCGATTATTAACAATTAAAAAATAGATACCGAAATCTGATGGAAACTTTTTCCGGTAAAAATATAAAAAACCAAAAAGAAAAGGAATTTCTTGAGGAAGCAATTCCGCATATGGATATTTTGTTCAGTTTTGCCCGTCGGCTTGCAGGGAATACCGATGATGCGAACGATTTAGTTCAGGATACATATCTGAAAGCTTTCCGGTTTTGGGACAAGTATGAAAAGGGAACTAATATACGGGCATGGCTGTTTCGTATAATGAAAAATTCGTATATAAATCGTTATCGAAAAGAAACAAAAGAACCCGAGAAATTAGACTTTAATGAGATTCAGGAATATTATACCAGGGTTCGAGATGACTCTGCAAACGATGAAGACCTTGGTAAGAAAATTTTCAGAGGCCTTTTTGACGATGACGTATTAGAGGCGTTAGACTCTTTACCGCACGATTTTAAAACAGTAGTTATTCTCTGCGATATCGAAGGATACACTTACGAAGAGATAGCGGAATTTGTTGATATACCGATAGGCACAGTAAGGTCAAGACTACACAGGGGCAGAAAATTATTGCAGGTAAAATTATTCGAATATGCCAAGCAAAAAGGTTACATAAAATAAATTGAATTAGATAGGATAAAATAAATAGATAATTGTTAATAATTTTTAGGGTTGTTTGTGAATTGCACTGATTATTTGGAACACGTTAGTTCCGTTGTCGATAGTCGCCTTTTTGGTAATTTATTAGAAGAATTTAACGATCATACACGCCAATGTAAAAATTGCCGCAATGATTATGAATTGGAAAAGCTAACAAGGGACTACTTAAAAAATACTATAAAGCCTCTTCAGGCTCCCGATTATTTAAACCAAGATATTCTGAGGCAATTAAATATTCAATTGGGCGCCGATACCGCAAAAAAAAAAATTAATTTAAACGCATTTCGAATTCAATGGAAAGCCCGGTATTTGGGATTTGCCGTTGCTATGATTGCAGTAATTACGATTGTAACCTTAATATTCTATACAAATTCTCCACGCCACTTTAATATTTCTCCGAACGATAACAATGTTATTCATCTCGTTCAAAATTATTACGATTCAGTAGTTGAAGGGACAATAACACACGATTTTGAAACAAATTGTGTTAAAACTGTAAAAGCCCAATTAAAGAATATAATTGATTACGATCTCAAGATTCCCGGTATGAAAGATTGCTTATTAATGGGAGCTACGGTAACACAGTATCATGGAACAAAGATGGCTCATTTTGTTTTCAAGCAAGATAATTGTTTAATATATTTTTCACAACTAAATTACAATTGTATTACTAAAGATCGAAACATGACGTTACCGGTAGAGGCGATTGAACAACTAAATAATGCCGGATATTATGTTTCTGATGAACACAAGGATTGCAAAGTTATTTTATTACTTAAAGATAACACACTTTATACTGCTGCTTCCGATATGGAAGAAAATAAATTAATTGCCTTCCTTGCCAGTACTGAATAAAGATGAATAAATATTATTATTATTTTTTCTTATTAGTATTATTTTTTATTAATTCAGGATGTTCGAGGGAGAATAAAAGCCCTGATAATGAAGATAAATTAGTCATACCCAATAATATTTTCCCTGTTAAAGATGTTATTGCCACGGAAGGTTCCTTGCCAGATTTTACTTGGATGGATGAAAAAAATAAAATTGTTAATTTAAAATCGCAACTAGGGGCAGTTACTTTAATCAATTTTTGGGCAACTTGGTGCGGACCGTGTAAAAAAGAATTACCCGACTTAATTGAAATCAATGGTGAAATGTCGGAAAGAGGAGTAAAGGTTATCGGAATCTCGACCGACCGAGGGACAAATATTATTTACGAAGTCAGAGAATTTTTGTCGGAAAATAAAGTAACATATACAAACATATTGGACGACGGGAAAATAGCAGAGGCATTTGGCGGAATACGTGGAATACCAATGACCTTTTTAATCGATAAAAATGGGAAAATTGTAGATAAATATATAGGAATCAGGTCAAAAACATTTTTCGTAGATCGCATTAATCATCTTCTAAATTAAAATCGAACTTATATCGGATAACAAAACCGATTTCCAATCGATAAAAATAACGGAAATATTATGAAACAGCATACCCCAATAAATAAAATTGGTGAATTCGGACTTATTAATAAAATTAAAAATATCGTTGAATCGGGCACAAATACTTTTGATGAGAATCTTGTAAAAGGAATATCCGACGATACGGCGGTTTTCAGAGCGGCATCGGATAAACTTCAATTGTTAACTATGGACACTATGGTTGAAGGAATACATTTTGATTTAACTTTTACTTCGCTTCATCATCTGGGGTGGAAGGCGATTGTAACAAATATCAGCGACATAGTTTCGATGTGCGGAAATCCCCGTTATGCCGTAATCTCAATATCCATACCGCAAAAATTTTCAGTCGAAATGATTGAGGATTTTTATAAAGGAGCCTCACAAGCGAGTAAGAAATACGAATGTGTAATAGTTGGCGGCGATACAACTGCTTCATCAGGAAACCTGGTTATTTCGGTTGCAATGTACGGGGATGTGGCTGCTGAAAATATCGTCTATCGTAACGGAGCCAAGGTTGGCGATTTAATATGCGTTTCGGGTCATCTTGGTGCTGCACACGCAGGATTAAAAGTATTATTAAAAGAAAAAGAAAAATATTTAAATAATTCAGAAGAATTTACTCCGAATCTCGAACCGTATAAATTTGTTCTTGAAAAATATCTTATGCCGAAGGCAAGAATGGACCTGATAAAATATTTTTCCGGATCAATAAAAGTAAATTCGATGATAGACATCAGTGATGGTTTGGCGTCAGAAGTTCATCACATCTGTAAAAATAGCGGAACGGGGGGGGAAGTTTGGGAACACAACATACCCGTCCATATGAATACGCAGAAAACAGCCGAAGAATTTTCAGATGATGTAATTGAATACGCTTTATTTGGTGGCGAGGAATATGAGTTGTTATTTACTATGAGCGATAATGAATACGAAAAACTTGAAAAAGTTTTTGATGATGTTACTATTCTGGGGCGGATATCTGATATCGAAAAAGGGATTAATCTAATCACGGAAGAAGGCGAAGTAAAACCACTTCCGTTTGGCGGTTGGGAACATTTCAAAAAGGAAAAGTAAAATGATAATCTATCTGTTGCGTCACGGCGATGCAGTCATGAATAGTAGCAGTGACAGGATTCGTCCTTTAAGTGAAAATGGTGTAGAAACGGTAAAGAAAGTAGCGGAATATTTAAAAAATAAAAATATTCTGATAAATAAAATTTTCTCAAGTCCGTTATATCGAGCCTGGCAAACAGCGGAGATTATTGCTGAAAAACTGAATATCGGAGAGATAATTGAATCGGATAATTTGACACCGGAATTCAATCACATTCATATCGCTGATGAAATTTCAAAACTTACACAGAGCGACAAGATTATGTTAGTAAGTCATCAGCCAATTATCGGCAAGCTAACATCCTATCTCATAAGCAGAGGAGCAGTAAATATTGAAATAAAAAAGGCATCTCTGGTTTGTATCGAAACAGAGATGCCAAATATTCAAGGGAGAGGTTTCTTAAAGTGGAAAATAGATCCTCCTGACTTCGTCACTTTTTCTGGAAGTATCGAAAACGGTGTAAAAACAGAGA
>CAYTID010000045.1:0-18644 GCA_964437735.1 uncultured Ignavibacteriaceae bacterium
ATAGCCATAACTCTTTCGCAAATCCCATATCGCACCGATGAAATTTTCATTACGGGCTTCGGCAAAAACTTTATAGCCGTAAGCAATTCCCAGACATGTAAGTGCATCGGCGTCATTTTTATTTTTATCAACATACATTTTGGATATTTTAATCGCCTCATCAATTACAAGCATTGCTTCTTTGTAATCTTTTTCAGTTTTGCTGAATAAAAACCGCCATAGTGATTGTGCTGACTTGAATAAATACGGACGAGGATACTCAGGGGAAATTTTGATTGCTTCATTAAATGAATCGGAGGCTTTTGCAAATTCAAAATTATATAATCGATTCAAACCTTCTAACGTTAAATGCTGTAACTCTTCTTTTTTAAAACGCTTTGCATCATCAGAATAAGATAAAAATTGAACAAAAATTAAAAGTAAACCAATATATGAAAATCTATTTTTCAAATACAAATTATTTCAGTCCTTTTTGCTTTTTTTATACATTATTGCCGCTTTCACAAAATCTCTGAATAGCGGGTGCGAACTGGTTGCCCGTGATTTTAATTCCGGGTGAAACTGCACACCGACAAACCACGGATGATTCCGAATTTCAATTATTTCAACCAGATTATTCAGTGGACATAATCCACTCATAATCATTCCATTTTTCTCCAGAATATCGATAAATGTGTTGTTTACCTCATACCGGTGGCGATGTCTTTCGTGAATTAACTCGCGTTTATATGCATTATGGGATTTCGTTTTTTGTATCAGCTTACACGGAAAAGACCCCAGCCTCATAGTTCCGCCGTATCCGGTAACGCTTTTCTGTTCAGCCATCATATCAATTACATTTTGATCAGTTTGTTTGAATTCTTTACTGTTTGCCTTGTTCAGATTACAAACATTTCTGGCAAATTCAATTACGGCGCATTGCATGCCTAAACAGATTCCGAAGAAAGGAATTTTATTTTCACGAACATATTTGATTGAAGAAATCTTCCCTTCAATTCCACGCTCACCGAATCCCGGAGCAACCAGCAAGCCTGAGAGTTCTTTCAAATGTTTTTCCGCTCCGTCATTCTCAATATCCTGTGCAGCAAACCATTGAAGATTTACTTTGACATTGTTAACTGCACCGGCATGGATAAATGATTCTGTTATACTTTTATAAGCGTCGTGATGCATCGTGTATTTTCCGCAAATACCAATATTCACTTCCCCTGCCGGATTTTTAATTCTTTTTACTATTTTTTTCCAGTCTTTTAAATCCGGATGCGGACAGGTTAAATCCAGTTTTTCCAAAACCAAGTCGTCCAACTCCTGGTCAAGAAACCATAATGGTACTTCATAAATCGTCCCGGCATCGGGGGCACCAATTACTGATTCGGGATCCACGTTTGTGAATAATGCAATTTTCTCGCGTACATTTTTGGTAAGCGGTAACTCCGATCTGCAAATTAATATATCAGGTTGAATTCCGGTTTCAAGTAACCTCTTCACACTATGTTGTGTCGGCTTTGTTTTAATTTCTCCTGCTGAAGCAATATATGGAACCAGTGTTACATGAATACTTAACGAATTTCTCTTCCCTAACTTATTCATGAATTGGCGCATTGCCTCAATGAACGGAAAACTTTCTATATCGCCAACTGTTCCACCGATTTCTGTAATAATAATGTCGTAGTTACCCGATTTCCCGAGTGTCTCAAACCTTGTTTTTATTTCATCCGTTATATGTGGTATTACCTGAACTGTCTCCCCTAGATAGTCCCCTCTCCGTTCTTTGGTGATCACATCAAAATATACCTGACCGGCAGTTGTGATATTATCCTTTGTGGTATTAATATCCAAATACCTTTCATAATGCCCAAGGTCAAGGTCTGTTTCGGCTCCGTCATCGGTAACATAGACTTCACCGTGTTGATAGGGATTCATTGTTCCGGGATCAATATTTATGTAAGGATCGAATTTTTGTATTGTTACTCTGAGACCTCTTGATTTTAATAAAAGTCCCAATGAAGCCGCAGCAATTCCCTTGCCTAATGAGGAAACTACTCCGCCGGTGACAAAAATGTAGTTTATGGGATTTCGTCTGGTCAAATAATTTCCTTTCTATTTTATTTGTAAAACATCTGCAGAAACCACACCGCCCGATAATACCAATTTCAAACCTTCTTCAATTGTGATATTTAGAATTTGAACATCATTTCGCGGTACAAACACCAAAACTCCTGAAGTCGGATTAGGCGGATGAGGAAAATAAACACTTATTACGGCTTCTGATTCTTCATCTTTCTTTACATCCAATTCATTAGTCGCAAAGCCGATGGAATAAATTCCTTTTCGCGGATACTCGACTAAAACAACATTCTTAAAATTTTTACTTTTGGAACCTATTGCAAACGCCGAAATTAAATCCCTGATTGCACTGTAGATAGTTCTGGCTAAAGGCAACGAAAGAAATGTTCTATCGAAAATTTTTATAATAAAAGTTCCGAACAAATTTTTGGACATTAAGCCAACAATTAAAATTAATAGGATGAGGGAAATAAATCCCAAGCCCGTGATGTGGTAACCGAGCAACGTATCGATCAGCGGAGAAATTATGCCGTCTATTACATTGAATAGCATATTTAAAACAACGATTGTAATTACTATCGGAACAATGACGACAATCCCCCTCATAAAAGTAAATTTTATACCATCCCACAATGTTGTTTTTTCTTCACTCATTTATAACGCTTTCAAATTGTTGTATTATTTTTTCAATTTTCTTTACATCATCAGGAGTATCAACGGAGATAGAATCAAATTTTGTAATAACTGTTTTAATTTTGGATCCGTTTTCGATTATCCTGAGTTGTTCGAGCTTTTCAGCCATTTCGAGCGGTGAGTTTTTCCAAGCTGAATATCTCAACAGAAATTCGCGTCTGTAAACATACAGACCAATATGTTTATAATAAGGGTGATTTTTCAGCCAATTCATTTCATTCCCGGAATCCCTGTAATAAGGTATCGGAGAACGTGAAAAGTAAATGGCAAAATTATTTGAATCTATAACCACTTTAGGAATATTAGGATTGGATAAATCTTCAATATTTTCTATTACCTTTACCGCTGTTGACACCTGAACCTCATTGTCATTCAGAAGAGGTGCTATGGTCTGATCAATCATCTCGGGATTTATTAACGGCTCATCACCCTGGATGTTGACCACAATATCTACATTTTTTAGATTTTTAACTACATGAGCGATTCTGTCGCTGCCACTTGCGATTTCTGCCGGAGTGATAACAACCTCACCACCGAATTTTTTAACAGCCTTTTCAATTCGTTCATCGTCAGTTGCGATGATAATATTATTTATGTATTTGGATTTTTTTGCTTGCTCATAAACTCTTTGGATCATTGTTTTTCCGGCAAGAATTATCAAAGGTTTCCCCGGCAGCCGCATCGATCCATATCTGGCAGGAATAACGGCAATTATTTTATTGTTTGAGTTTTTCATTGATCTATATAATGATTGGAAATTATTCTGTGAACATCTTTCATTAATCTTAGCTCTTCTGCTTTTCCGCCAGCAATATCGACTTCTATTGGTTTATCTATTGTAAGAGTGATTATTCCGGGAACAATTTTAAGTTTTTGTTTTGACATTGCTTTATAACTTCCGTTGATAGTAAGAGGGATTACCGGGACACCTGCTTTTACGGCAAGGTTAAAAGCCCCGCGTTTAAATGGCTGTAGTTTCCCATCCATCGTTCGGGTTCCCTCGCCGAAAAGTAATACGGATGCTCCGTTTTTAATTTTTTCAACCGCTTCATCCAAACTTCGTGAAGCTTGAACACTCCGGTCTCTCGCAATAGGAATATAAGTTTTATTAAATTTGAGCGCCCAACCGAGAAACGGAATTTTCTCTAATTCTTTTTTATACACTATTCTTATTTGGTCGGGAACACCAGCCAAAACAGCAGGAATATCGAATCCGCTGGCATGGTTCGCTACATAAACATAACTTTTCTCTTTTTCAAGGTTTTCAACCCCTTTTACTTCAATTTTTACCCGGCTGATCAAAAATATGCCTTTTCCAAAAACCCTCGCTAACCAATGAAACAACCTTCCGTTCCTATTTACAGGTATAGCAAGTAATCCGAACAGAGACATTACTCCTGTAAAAATATATATCGTTAAAAGTTTAAAAAAAGAAACCATCGTATCAGATTAATTTAAGATTAACAGAATGGAGATCAGCTTTTTTAATCTTACGAAAATATGAATTCAAAAGCAAGAAACGGCAATTTTTTGCCTATTTAACAGAATCTGTTTATCTTATAATGTAGAATTTTAATAAATTCGAGGAGAAAATTATGCCGACTTTTATATTAGCTACAAAATTATCGCAAGGTCTTACAAAAAATCCTGCGCTCCGTGAAGACATCGGGAAGGAATGGAAATCGAGAGTAAGTCAAAAATGCCCCGGTGTAAAGTGGATTTCCCATTTCGCGGTCCTTGGTCCATATGATTTCATCGATATTTATGAAGCATCCTCGGAAGAGGAAGCCGCAAAAGTGTCAATGATTACACTTTCATCAGGAGCCTCCGTTGCAGAGAGTTGGACTGCTATTCCGTATAAAAGATTTCTGGAATTAGTTAAGGAAATATAAATTTTTTATTGACTTTAATTTGGATTGAAGTTAAATTTAATCAGACCCTATGGTATTAATAATTACAACGAATGATTGGGCAGGGTCAAGTAATAATTAAGGATTAATTTTATTACACGGAGGATTTTATGACCGGGTATTATGAAGCGCGCTTACACGAAGCTTATAATAAGATACTTATACATTGGGGGGAAAAATTAAAAACCATCGAGCTGAATTTTAAAAACAACCGGGTTCCGCTTAACTCACCTAACCGTACAGTGTTGATTTCGAAATATGAAAATTTAAAATCGCACTTTTATTCATTAAAATATTTCAGTTCGTTTGATATGGAAGATTTCAAAGTGGAAGTAAAAACATTATTAAATGAAATGAAGGAACTCGAAACAGATATTAACTCCCTGATGAAAACAAATTTTACGTTGAAGGAATTAAAATTGATTTGAGAAACTAATTTCTGTTTTTTGTAAGTTTAGCCGTTTGCAACTCCAACCATTTATAATAGATATACTTTGCACTCCATATCGTAAAAACCATAAAGATTGCTCCGGCAATTAAATCAATAACATAATGATATCGGAGATAAACCGTCCCCATTATTAAGAAGCTCCCTATCACCCAGATAAATACTCTTACACGCATTTGATATTTATATGCAATGAACATCAACAATAATGTTAATTGTGTGTGACCACTGGGGAAAACATCTCTCTGAACAATTGCCGCCGGATCGGGATGCCCTTTGATAATTGACTCACCTAGATTAACAAAATCGCGTAAGAAGTTAGTAGCAAATAATCCGGGTAGTTCCGTGTTTATCAATTCAAACGAATGTAATGTAAACCGGGGTCCGATTGCCGGTAAAGCAAAATAACCGAGATATGAGAGGTAAAAGCCGTAAATTATCAGGAATGCTGCGTATCTGAATTGCTTAAATCCCTCTCGCCGGTAAAGTTCGATTCCCATAATGATGAATAAAAAATAAAAACTAGAATAAGAAATCTGGAGTATTTCCGTTATCACAGGATGTGAAAATTTTGCCAGCCAAACGGTAGGATCAACACCAAAGAGAAATCTGTCAATATCAATTAACAACTGATCATAATCTTTTTCGTGAATCGGCTTAATGATAAAGTACAGCTGCTTGAAAGTAATTAATATCATCGGTGCGATATACCAATTATGCAAAATTTTCAGGACTTTATGGGAAGAATTATTCGAAAAGAAAGCAGTTACAAAAACAAAAATTATTACAACGATATTCACAGTCAGGAGAATCAGCCATTGTTTTATTACATCCATATAAACAAGATTGATTGTAATCAAAAACAGACCGAATACGACCACAATTACATCATAAGGTTGTAGAGAAAATATTAATTTTCTAAAATTCATAAAATAATTTTAATGGATAATTTACTGTGGATATAGAACTGCCAATGAAGTAAAATAAATTAGAAGTCCGAGCGCATCGTTTGTAGTTGTAATAAACGGTCCGGTGGAGACGGCAGGATCTATTTTTATTTTGTCAAGTATGAAGGGCATAATACCGCCGACAACCGTAGCATTGATTACTACAATTAACAAAGCAATTCCGATTGAGAAACCGAACCAAAAATCTTCAAACCAAAGGTATGTCACTAATGTAAGTAATAATCCTAAGAGTAATCCGTGTAAAACAGATATTCCGAATTCTTTAAAAATTCTTTGCTTCATCTGGCCAAACCATATTTCACCCGTGGCAAGCCCTCTTACGACAATTGCTGATGATTGAACGCCGGCACTCCCTCCCATTGCCATTATAATCGGAATAAAGAACGCCGCCATAATTATTTTTTCGATTGATGCTTGAAATTCACTGAGTACTACCGCCGATAATAATTCGCCGATAAAAGCCAGTAATAGCCAGGGAAGTCTTAATCTCACAACTTTAAATATCGACGCCGATGATGCTTCAGTGCCTGTAATACCGGCCATTTTTTCAATATCTTCTGAGGCTTCTTCCTGGATAACGTCTATTACGTCATCAATAGTAATCCGACCGACTAGTTCCATTGTGTCGCTCACAACAGGAAGCGAAATTAAATCATATTTTTGCATCAAGTTGGCAACTTCCTGCTGGTCAGTCAATACATTTACATGAAAAATTTCACCTTCAATAATTTTATAAATCCGCAGTCTCGGTGAATTGGTAATCAGATCTTTTAAAGTTATCGACCCGCACAATATTCCGTTATCATCAGTAACATATATAACGTTAATATCCTCAAATTCCTTTGCTAATAAGCGTATTTTTTTGATTGCCTGGTGAATTGTATCATTCCTATTGACAGTCACAACCTCAGTTGCCATTAGACCGCCGGCTGTATCTTCCGGATACTTCAATAACTCTTTTACGTCGGCTGATTCCTCGGCGGGCATTTCACTCAAAACTTTATTAGCAACCCAATCAGATAATTCAGCTACTACGTCAGCAGCATCATCAGAATCGAGAAGTCCTACCAATTCTGAAATCCGTTCTTGAGGTATTATTTCAAGAAGTTGATGTCTTATTTCGCTATCGAGATCTAATATAACTTCACTGGCAGTATCAAGATCCAATAGATTGAATACATATTCCCGTTCATCATCATCTTTTAAATGATCAATGATATCGGCGATATCGGCAGGATGCAAATCCGTCAGAATATTGACAAGAATCGTTGATGCACGCTCTGATACAAGATCTTCTATGTCGGCCATCAACTCATCGTCAATTTCGATTGTTTTTATATGTGGTTGTTTTTTTTCAACCACACCATCTTCAACAGGTTCAATATTCTTTGGATTCAAATCATTCATTTGCAATTCTTTTTTCAATCTCGTTAGTTAAAATAACAAAATCCGAAACACTTAATTGCTCCGGTCTTAAATCTGCATATTTTGTTAGGTTGGATATAATTCTGTCAATTACAGCTTCATCAAACGGTAAATACTTTAAACTATTTTTTAAAGTTTTTCTTCTTTTTCCGAAAGCTGTTTTTACAACGATACGAAAAAGATTTTCTTCGACATCATACGGAAATTTATCATAAAAATCAATTTTAATTACGCTCGACATAACCTTAGGTTTCGGATAAAAACAGTTTGGAGAAACATTGAAGAGTATTTGAGGTTTCCCGTAAAATTGTGAAAATACGGAAAGTATTCCGTAGTTCTTTGATCCGCTCTTTGTTATGATTCTATCGGCAACTTCTTTTTGAATCATTAATGTGATATCCGAGATTGAATCCCGCTCATTAAAAGATTTAATTAGGATAGAAGAAGTCAGATGGTAAGGGATATTACCTGCAAGTCGAATTTTCCGTTTGTACTTTTTTTTATATTTCGAAAAATCTATAGATAAAATATCATCGTTAACAAGTTCAAAATTCTCATCCGCAATTGCAGACTTCAAATCGGCTGCTACTGACGAATCGATCTCAATTCCAATTAATTTCTTTACAGATTTAATTATATACTTGGTAATTGAGCCATGTCCCGGTCCGATTTCTAACACAACATCATCTCTACATAATCGGAGAGAATTTACAATTTTCCTTGAAATATTATCGTCGACAAGAAAATTTTGACCAAGTGATTTTTTTGGTTTCAGTAAAATTTTATTTTTTAATTTATCTGCCACAAGCTGACTTAAGTATTCCGGTTATCATGGCCTCTTGAATAATTTTTTCAAAGCGTCTTCCCCCTTCTTCTTAAGTTCCTCAACCCCCTTTTGTTTTACGCTGTCTTCCAGTTTTTTTGTCTCTTCACGTATTTTACTTTCAAGCTCTGATTTCCTTTTGTCTATTTCTCTCCCGGCTGCTTCTTCTATTTGTCGCTGTTGTCCCCTCGCATCTATTCCAACGGCAGGCTTGGATGTATTACCACTCACAAGTAAATTTACAGTCAATTTCCCTTCTTTATCTTTAAATGTATTAAGCAATTGACCGGCAGTACCGCCAACCTTTAATTTTTGAGATAATTCCTGCGGCAGCTTAATCGCAACCGAGTAATCAAGAGTTCCGTCGAAACTTTGCGCGCCATTTACATTAAAATCTGTATTCCCCGCTGAAATTATCAAATCTTTTATCAGTATTCTGCCATCTGTGATTGTAAACGAATTTTTCCAGCTTTGGAAATCGACTTGCCTCAATTCATCTATTCCCGTAAAGCCGGCTATCGAAGCCATTACCGGGTATCCAACGAATCGACCGTCATGTATTTGCACATTTCCGTTTCCCAAAAGTGAATTCTGATTTAAACCGAGAGTGTCATCCAAACTTCCTTTCAAATTAGTAGTCATTGAAAATTTTCCGAAAAGGTTATTACCAAATGATGTGAATTTTGTTAACATAAAATTTGCCTCAACGCCGACAATATCGAGCTTAAAATCAAAAGGTCTCGAACCGGGTTCTCGTAAATCTAATGTTCCCTGAGTAGTTATATTCCCTCGGAAAATATCAACAGAAAAATTCTGAAGTTCTACGATCGCATTTGAAATACCGACCGAACCACTTGCATTTGAAAATTCAAATTTTTCAGTTACAAATTTATCGATATTGACATTCGCTTTGATATCAATTCCGGGTAGAATCATAGATGCTGGTTTCTCTTCTTTCCCTTTGCTTTCCTTCTCCCTGTCCGAAATTAAGTCTGCAGTGCGTAATTGATTTGATGTTAATGTAATTAAAGCTGAAGGTTTTGCAAGGTTTTTATCATCTTTTAAAACTATCGACAAATAGTTTTTTAATGTAAATTTAATTTTCAAATCGGATTCGCCGATATTCATGAACATATCTTTTGAATCAATAAGGTGATTGTTAAAAATAATATGTCCGCTGAGATTTGTTATAGCACGTTGTGAATCGGGAATTTTTATAAATAAATTTTTCAAAACAATTCTTCCGTCGGCTTTTACCTCTGACGGAATATTTGCTTTTCCCGACACCGACACATTCCCGAATACCGTCCCGGAAAGTTCGGTTCCTTTTTCAAGCGGGTAAAAATCCTTTACTTCTCCCAGATTCAAAGTACCACTCGCTTTCAGACTTATCGACGGATCATCAAAATTCGAAACAGCCAAATTTCCGGCAATAGGATTGTTGCCAATATTAAAACCAAAATGTTCGATACTAAAACTTTCCTCCCTGTCTGTTTTTTCAAAACTTCCGGTTAGTTTAATATTCGTAATTGACTTCGGCAGCTCTGCATATTTTATTGTCCCATTAACCAATCCAAATTCTCCGGTGGCAACAGGCATCTTGTTATCATCAAACTCACCTACGATTTTCATCTTGAAGTTAAATTTCCCTTCAGACTTCAAATCCTGACCGGGTTTTATTAAAGTTTCAGGGGCGAGAGACAGCATATGTGAAAATTCTGAATCTTCTGAAGTAATTACCAAATCAAAATCCGGAACATTTTGAGTGTTTGTAATTTTCCCCGTCATACTCATTTTAATTTCTTTCATCGATGCCTTCACAGAATCAAAAACCAGTTCATCAGTTGCCGGATAATATGTTGATGTCTGTACACCTTTGAGAGGCAAATGTTCAACAAAGTAGCTGCTGACTGAGCCATAGCTTATCCCATCGATCTCAAATTCACTAATAAAATTCACATTGTTTGTTCCGGTGAGAGTGCTAACACGACTTCGCTGATTAAAATTATTAATTAACATTCTTGTATTATCTTTTTTATCGACGAATTCAAGTTTTCCCCTGTTAATCTGGAAGTTTGCCAGCGATATACTGCCTTTCCAAGTTGTTTCAGTTTTTACTTCAAAATTTTTCTCATCACCAATATTTCTACCATCGATTCCATAATTAGGAATACCTTCAGCATTAATTTCGAGATAAATATCCGGTTCATCAAGTATAACCTTATTAATCTCAAGCCGGTGACTGAACAAAGGAATAATTTTAACATCCAATATTAATCTTTTTAAGGAGACGTATTCCTTTTTTTCAAATTCTTCTGATTTTTGAGCGGAAATCATAAAATTTTCTATATTGACACCAATTGTCGGAAAAATTGATAACGATATATCTGAAATTTCTACTTTTCTGTTTGTAGTTTCCTCAATTTTAGGAATAACAAAGCTTTTTAGGCGTTCGCTCGAAAAATAGAGCTTTAACGTGAGAATCAAACCAAAAAATATTATCAATGGTACTAATAGAACGATTAGCCAAATTCTTTTGCTTTTTTCCGACATGCTGGTAACCTCCGTTCAGAAGTAAAAAATTATTATAATTGACTTAAAAACTTTCAAAAATATAATCAAATACGTGTGGAAAATCAATCAATAAACTCGATTGTTTTTATAAATAATAAATCGTATCTTGGAAAGCAAAATGTTTTGAGGAATGAATGATAGACGAAAATCAAGAAGCAGAAAAAAAAGTTGAAGATAAAAAACCTGCGGAAGGAGAACAGAGACAACGTTCATATCGGCGAAGGAGATGGAAACGTCCTTCCTCCCAATCTTCTGGTCAACAATCTACAGATAATCGACCACCACAGCAGCCAAAATTCACTGAGTTTATATCGGTGGTAATACCATTGTACAATGAACAGGATTCTTTACGTGAATTATTTAACAAAGTTAAGTATTCACTCCAATCCTTAACGCAGAAGTTTGAAATTATTTTTATTGACGATGGTAGTAATGATAATTCACTCAAAATATTGCGGGATTTGAGAGGGAATGATAATAGGATTAAGATAATCTCGTTCCGCCGAAATTATGGAAAATCAGCCGCCTTATCGGTTGGCTTCCAAAATTCCAAAGGCGATATTATTATTACAATGGATGCCGACCTTCAAGATGACCCCTCAGAAATCGGAAATTTAGTCAATGAAATTAAAAAGGGGAGGGATTTAGTTTCAGGCTGGAAAAAGAAACGGTATGATCCGATATCTAAAACAATTCCCTCTAAATTATTTAATTTTGTGACTTCAAAACTTACCGGAATCCGTTTACACGATTTTAATTGCGGATTAAAAGCGTACAAAAAAGCAGTGATTGAAGACATTAATGTATATGGTGAACTTCACAGATATATCCCTGCTATTGCCCATTGGAAAGGATTCTCAGTAGGTGAAATAATTGTTCAACATCACCCCCGAAAATATGGAAAATCAAAATACGGGATGGGTCGTTTCTGGAAAGGTTTGCTTGATTTAACTACGATGCTTTTCACAACCCGCTATATGCAGCGACCTCTACATTTGTTTGGATTTTGGGGATTAATATTTTCGCTGGCAGGTTTCCTTATTAATAGCTGGCTTGTGGTCGAATGGATGATGGGACTTACTGCGCTCGGTAACCGACCTCTATTTTTGGCAGGTGTATTATTAATGATCGTAGGAGTTCAATTTATTTCAATCGGACTTATCGGTGAAATGATCACAAAAACTCAAGAGTCAAAAAAAGAGTACTCGATAAAGGAGATTTGGAAATAATCACACATGGGAAAAATCTCAGTCAAGCAGATTAAGACAGATTGCCGACATTTTCGCGGCGATATCCCATGTAAACCTCACAAAATGTATTCTGTCCATTGTATTGATAACGGCAAAGTTTGCAAATATTACGAGAGAACTGCAGGTCGTGTGTTGATTATCAAATTAGGCGCAATCGGTGATGTAATCCGTACTACTCCAATTATTCATAAAATTAAAGAAGTTGCTCCTCAAACTGAAATTTGGTGGCTAACTAACACCCCCGAGATTGTTCCCTCCATTGTTGATAAAATCCTCCCATTTACAGTTCAGAGTATTACAATACTCTATGCGACATCGTTTGATTTAGTATATAATTTCGATAAAGACACTGAAGCCTGTGCGTTATGTTCAATACTATCGGCAAAAACAAAAATGGGATTCAAACTTGTAGATGGGAAGTGTTTTCCTATCGGTAAGGCTTCGCCACATAAATACCTAAATGGGATATTTGACGACGAGAACAAGAAAAATAAAAAAAGTTATTTAGAAGAAATTTTTGAAATCGCCGGATATAAATTCAGAAAAGAAAAATATATTCTCGACAATTCTCCAAACAATTACAATTGGAATTTACCCAAGAATAAAACTGTTATAGGCTTGAATACCGGCTGCGGTGGACGATGGACTTCCCGTTTATGGCCTGAGGAAAACTGGATAGTATTATCCAGAAAATTATTAAAATCAGGATTCATTCCCCTACTTCTTGGAGGAGAAAGAGAACATGCGAAAAATTCCCGGATCTCGAAACAAAGCGGAGCGAAATATTTAGGACATTTTCCGCTCCAACAATTTATCAGCGAAATTAATCGGTGCGACCTAGTAGTTACGGCTGTTACAATGGCTGCACATATTACCATAGGTCTTGGGAAAAAAATCGTTTTGTTTAATAATATTTTTAATAAAAATGAATTCGAACTGTATGGGTTAGGAGTAATTCTGGAACCGGAATACAAATGCAATTGCTATTTCTCTCCCGTTTGTGAAAACAACTGTATGCAATATCTCAGCACAGATAAGGTTTTTGAATCCATTCAAAAGTTATTACGATCAAGCTAAAATGAAAATTAAACCTTCCCCACAAGACAAACGTAATAAAATCCAAGAAATAAAAGATTGGCATGCGATCTTATTAATAATTGCTTCAGTCATGTTTTTTTTTCGTGATATTCTCATGCAAAAAGCATTTATGTGGGAGGATTTTTTATATTATTTTTATCCTGTACGAAATTTTGCCGCTACATCCATTGCCGCAGGAGAACTTCCATTCTGGAATCCCTATACCTTTAGCGGAATGCCTTTCCAACCAGATATTCAATCGGCATTGTTTTATATTCCGAATTTACTCTTAACATTCTTCGTCAGCGGTGAACGACTTCACTTCTTTTGGGTAGAATTATTTATTATCTTTCATTACATTCTTGCCGGAGTTGGGATGTATTTTTTATTAAGGGAGTTTAAATTAGAAAAATTTTACTCCCTTTTTGGCTCGCTTGTTTTTATGTTGTCCGGATTTATGATTACACATGGTATCCATCAGGTATTAATTAACCATGTTGCATGGCTGCCTCTTGTTTTTCTTTTCTTCAAAAGAGCGCTCAATGAAAAATCATTATTGTATACAATTTTAGGAGGATTATTATTAGGGCATTCAATACTTGCAGGATTTCCGCAAGTTACTTTGTATGTATTACTTTTGCTCTTGTTTTATTTTATTTTTGAATTCACAATTAAGTTGAAAGATTCGGAATATAAAGAATCATTAAAAATAGTTTTGCCCGCAGCCGGATTTGTGATTATTGCCATTGCAGTAACTGCAATTCAACTGCTTCCGACACTAGAGCTCGCTCCTCTTTCCAACCGCGCAGAGATAACTTATGAAAAGTCGCAAGAAGGAACTTTAACACCGCAACAATTAATTACACTTGTTGTTCCGAAATTCTTCGGGGAACAATCGGCGCAGATAAATAATTATTGGGGTCCCGGCGGATATGGACAATATTGGGAGACTAATATTTACATAGGAATAGCAGGATTATTATTTGCACTTTTTGCTTTAAAACTTGCAGGAAAAATTAAATACGTTCTATTTTTCGGAATCATAATGATTTTTGCTATTCTATATACTCTGGGCGATTATTTATATATTCATAAATTTTTCTTTTTCAACATTCCGGGATTCCACTTATTCAGAAATCCGGGAAGAATGTCCCTTTGGTTTACATTTGCTGCTTCGATATTGAGCGCTTTCGGAATTAAAGAATTAGTTAATTACTCCACAAAAAATCCAAAAATAATTATTAAAATTATTTTTGCTATCTTTGCTTCCGGCACTATCATATGGGCAATCATACAAATAGGAATTCTGCAGGATGGCGTATCTGCGGAATATACAAATGCCGTCAGTGAAATTGTTTCTAAAGGGGCTTTAGTATTTCTAATTCTCCTTGCAGCTATCAGCGCTTTATTATTCGCATTTTCCCGTTCGTTAATCTCTGCAAGTATGCTGATTGTCGGTATTTTATTGATTCAATTTATTGATGTCAACCTATTCGGATTTTCCTTTAATAATGGACCAACCAGTCCCGGAGCGTATTATAAACAAGCTGAAAACCTAACAAATTATTTGAAGACTGAGGGACAGCGGGAGTATTTCAGAATCAATTCCCGTCAAGGCGGCAGAATGATCCTGGATAGAAACCAGGGAATGGTCGACAAAATATTTATGATGGAAGGTTATACACCTCTTTCGTTACAACGAATTTATCCACCGACAGAATCATGGGATAAACTGTGTGATTTAATGAACGCCCGATTCAGAATACAAGTGAATGAAGAAACCAGAACGCTGGGTCTTTCTGAATCGAAAACATATCTACCCCGCTCCTTTTTTGTCTATGATTATCAAATCATCAAGGATGAAGAAAAAATAAAAGAGTTTATGTCGCAGCCGGAATTTAATCCTCGGGATATCGCTGTTCTTGAAGAAGAACCCGGTCTGGAAATTATCAACAGCGATTCTGTCGACTGGAAATCTGAAATTACATCATATAGACTTAATTCAATAACATTGAATGTTTATACACCACATGATGGACTACTAGTACTAAGCGAAATATATTATCCCGGCTGGAAAGCTTTTGTCGATAACACCGAACAAAAAGTATACAGAGCAAACTGGAATTTACGTGCCATTTATATTGAAAAGGGAGAACATAAAATTGATATGCGTTTTGAACCGGACTCCTTCAGAACCGGTGCGTGGATTTCAATATCTGCAATTGGATTATCTTTCGCAGGAATCGTATATTCATATAGAAAAAAAATAAAAAAGTAAAATGTATTCTATAGTTATCCCCATCTACAATGAACAGGAAATTATTCCTGAATTGTCCAACAGATTAAAAGCTGTAATTGACAAATTAGATGACTCTGCCGAGATAATATTCATTGATGATGGCAGCCATGATAAATCTTTTGAAATTCTGGAAAGTTTACAAGCAAAGGATCCCTGTATAAAATTAATCGGTCTATCCCGTAATTTCGGACATCAAGTAGCGATTACTGCAGGGATCGATAACACATCGGGCGATGCTGTAATTTTAATGGACGGCGATTTACAAGATCCGCCGGAATTAATTCCGTCAATGATCAGAAAATGGAAAGAAGGCTATCATGTCGTTTATACAATAAAGAAAAGCAGGAAAGAAAATCCGTTAAAACGATTTGCATTTCATTCATTTTACAGATTGATGCAAATTTTTTCATCAATTTCGATACCATTAGAAGCCGGGAATTTTTCTTTGATGGATCGTGAAGTCGTAAAAATAATTCAAAAAATGCCTGAAAGAAACAGATATATAAGTGGGATGCGGGCTTGGACAGGCTTCAAACAAACAGGTATTGAATTTGACCGCGATATAAGATTCGCCGGTAAACCTCAAATGACATTGCGAAAATTGATTGACCTCGCATTAGATGGAATAATTTCTTTTTCTAATATTCCATTACGTTTTGCTATATTATTAGGAATTTCTTCGTCAGCTATTTCTTTTCTTGTTGGGATATTTGTAATCTATGAAAAACTTATAACCGGAAAAGCCATTTTAGGCTGGGCATCAACTATTGTTTCTATTACATTTCTCGGTGGAATGATCTTGTTAACTTTGGGAGTAATCGGTGAATATATCGGACGTATTTACGATGAAATAAAACAGCGTCCGCTGTATATTATTCAAAAAAAGGTAGGTTTCAAATAAATGGAAGAATATTTATTTCCTCATTTATATAAAATAGAAAATAAACATTGGTGGTTTGTTGCACGACAAAATATAATTTGGAAATTTATTTCCGAGACAATTAAATTACCTGAAAATTCGACAATTTTAGATATTGGGTGCGGTACCGGAGCGGTAATTGATTTACTATCGAAAAAATACGAAGTTCATCCGAATATGATAGGCTTATGGAAGAAGCAAGATGTGTCGGCAAAAGCAATTGAATTTTGTAAAAATCGGGGAATAAATAATTTATTTTGCGGTAGTTTGGAAAATTATCCGGCAAAAAAAAAATATTTTAATCTTATTACAGCTTTTGATGTATTGGAACACGTTGAAGGTGAGCAGGAGATGCTCAAACAAATTAATAATTTGCTTCATGAGAATGGTTTTCTTTTATTAACCGTTCCGGCATTCCCGATATTGTGGGGAAATCATGATATTATAACACATCATAAGCGTCGGTATAGAAAAAATAATTTAAAAGAAATAATTTCAGAAGCCGGTTTTACAATAGAATATATTTCATATTTTAACTTTTTCCTTTTCCCGATAGCTTTTATACGAAGGACAATTGATAAATATAAAAAAATAAAAAATTTCGATGATTTTAAAATACCGTCAAAGTTGCTGAACCAATTATTAAGAATCGTTTTTGAATTAGAAAAATATTTACTCCCAAAAATAAAATTTCCTTTCGGTGTTTCATTAATTTGTTTATGCCGAAAAAATCCCGCGGATATTAATAATTAATACAAACGAATTCATGAAAATCATAATTATAGGTCCGGTTTATCCTTGGAGGGGCGGAATAGCACACCACACTGCACTATTTTCTAAGTATCTCATTAAAAAGCACGATGTAAGTATAGTTACGTTCAAACGACAGTATCCGAAATTTCTTTTCCCCGGTAAAAGTCAGTTTGATCCGGATGGAAATGCACCCGAAGTACCGACAATGCAGTGGATTGATTCAATAAATCCATTTAATTGGATATCGGTTGCATTGAAAATAAGAAAAATCAAGCCTGATCTAATTATCTTTGCATATTCTCTTCCCTTTTTCGGACCGAGTTATGGGATAATTGCTGCAATAACAAGGGCTTTTTCAAATACCAGAATTATGTTTTTATGTCACAATGTTATCCCACACGAATACAGACCCGGAAATAAAGTTTTTACAAAATTTGCTTTCAATTTTTCTGATTATTTTCTTGTCCAATCTTCTTCTGTCGAAAAAGATTTATTGAAAATTAAACCCGATGCAAGATATTCCGTTTCGCCTCATCCCGTCTACGAAATGTTCGGTGATGGATTGACAAAAACAGCAGCCCGAAAAGCGCTGAACCTATCCGAAAAAAAAACTATTTTATACTTTGGCTACATACGACCCTACAAAGGTTTGATGGTCTTGTTTGAGGCAATGAAATTTCTCAACGATATAAATTTGATCGTTGTCGGAGAGTTCTACGATTATAAACCAAAATATATAAATCTTGTTAAAGAATTAAATCTGGAATCAAGAATAAAAATCGTCAGTGATTATGTACCTAATCAGATGGTATCAAAATATTTTTCAGCAGCGGATGTTGTTGTGCTTCCGTATTTATCAGCGACTCAAAGCGGCATCGCACAAATCGCATATCATTTTGATAAACCGGTGATTGCTACAAACGTCGGAGGATTAGCCGAGATAATTGTAGAAAATAAAACCGGATATATCGTTCCTCCCGATAATCCTCAATTACTTGCCCGGGCAATAAAAAATTTTTATGCATTGAATAAAGAATTAGAATTTTCTGAAAATGTTAGAATTGAGAAGAAAAAGTATTCCTGGGAATATTTTGTTGACAACGTAGAAAAACTGTTAAACAATTAATTCATTTATGGAAATAACAGAGCACGATAAGCTTTATTGGCAATATGAATACGATGTTGTTGCAAAATACCTGGTACCTCTTTTAAAGGAATGGGGTATTACAAATCGCCATAGATTTCTTCTCGATATCGGCTGTGGCGATGGAGGCGGGGTTGCAGCTTTCTACGATGAAAGATTTGTATGTAAAGGATTTGATATCGAACAACGCAGGATTGAACTGGCAAATGCTATGCGGAGTAACAGAAATTTCGAGATGGTATACGGAAATATATATGATGATGCTTTCCCCTATTCAAATGAAAAATTCGACTT